>JAYNJA010000033.1:0-18546 GCA_038109705.1 Thalassolituus sp.
GGTTTACGGTACCCCGCTCCGGCAAAACGCGCAAGCACGAAAACAAAGCGTGCCTGATTTGCTCGAAAAGTCGAAATCATACTGGTTGGATAGACAGTGCCTCTTTACATTCCGGTCTGACATCAGCAGATACAAAAACACCCCGCCGAGGCGAGGTGTTTTTGGGTGAAGCGTCTTACTTACTCTGGAGTAATTAGCTTTCTACATTGAGCGATGACATATCCATCACGTAGCGGTGTGATATGTCGCCTTTTGCCATTACAGCGAAGGCGTCATTCACTTCATCCGGGCGGATGATTTCGCATTCTGGGTGGATATTGTGTTCACCGCAGAAGTCCAGCACTTCCTGAGTTTCTTTAATACCACCGATCAGAGAGCCTGCTACGCGGCGGCGGCCCATAATCATTGGTACTGACATAAAGCCTTCCATCGGGCCGACCTGGCCAACAATAACCAGCGTGACGTCGATATCGAGCAGGGGTGCATAGACGGTTACGTCGTGTTTTACGGGTACGGTGTCGATAATAAGGTCAAACGACGATGTCGCTTTTTTCATAGCGTCTTTGTCAGTCGAAGCCAGTACGCCTTTTGCACCGAGCGCTTTGGCATCTTCTTCTTTCTTGTTAGAGCGCGACAGTACGGTGACTTCTGCGCCCATGGCAACTGCGAGTTTAACGGCCATATGACCAAGACCACCGAGGCCAATCACACCCACACGGCTACCTTCTTTTACGTTCCAGGTGCGCAGTGGTGAGAAGGTGGTGATACCGGCACACAGGATAGGTGCCGCTTTTGACATATCCAGAGTATCTGGAATACGCAGTACGAATTCTTCACGTACGACGATGTGTTTGGAGTAGCCGCCCTGGGTAATAGTACCGTCGATGCGATCTGGCGCACCGTAGGTTGGTGTCATACCAACGCGGCAGTACTGTTCTTCGTGGTGGTGGCACTGATCACATTCCTGACAGCTGTCGACCATACAGCCAACGCCCACGTTATCCCCTACTTTGTAGTTTTTAACGTCTGAGCCAACTTCGATTACTCGGCCCACGATTTCATGGCCAGGTACCAGCGGGTATGGCTGTGGCCCCCAGTCACCATTTACGGTGTGAAGGTCGGAGTGGCAGATTCCGCTGTAAAGAATTTCAATCGCTACGTCGTTTGCGCGCAGTGCACGGCGTTCAAAATGGTATGGCACCATTTCGGCGTCGGAGTTGTGAGCTGCATAACCTACGGTTTTCATTGTTGCTCCTTATTCTGGGTGCTTTCGATGAGTCAATGTCATTGTGCTTACCAGTCTAAGGGTACATGGCTTAATTGCCCATGTCTGAAACAATGTGTTTCTTGCCTGATTCTCCAGCTGGCTGAAGATTCGTATGAATCAGAACGACGACCCCGGCCCTTTCAAGAATTCTAACTCTTCGTCTGTTGATACCCTGCCCAGTATGTCGTTACGGTGCGGATAGCGCCCAAAGCGGTCGATAATGGCTTTGTGTTTAAGTTCGAATTCGTAATTGCCTTGTGGCGCATATTTTTTGAAGAGTACTTCGGCGCTTTTGTGAATTGCTGCCGATTCACTGTGCATGTAGGGCATTAGCAGGAAGGTTCGCATGTCGTCGCTTGCGAGTTTGGCAAGTGCCCCTGCGGCCAGAGCTTCTTGCGATAGCGCCAGGGCTAACGGGTCCTGGGCGAATGCTGCAGGTGTATCGCGGTATATATTCCGCGAAAACTGATCAAGGACGATGATCTCAGCCAGACGACCTTCTGCATTCATACGCCAGCCACTCAGCTCACAAGCGGCGGCTTGTTTGAGGGTTTCACCGAATCGGTCTTTTAATAGCTGATCAAATTCCGGGTCTTTTACCCACCATTGTTTCGGTGCAATTTCGCTAAACCAGAAGTGAATAATGTGTTCAGGAGTCATGCTTCGTCCTGTTGAAGATTACTGATTATCCGGATGGCAGGGGCAGTTCGTAAGATGGTCATTCACCATGCCCATACTTTGCATAAATGCGTAGCACGTCGTTGGGCCGACAAAGCCAAAGCCTGATTTTTTAAGTGCTTTGCTCATGGCTTTTGAGGCCTCGGTCTGTGCCGGGGCATCTTTGAGCGTGGCGAGGTGATTTATGATGGGCTCGCCGTCGACGTACGACCACAGCCATTCAACCCAGTTGCGACCTTGCTCTTCGGCCGCAATCCAGGCCCGGGCATTTTTGCGGATAGCTTCGAGTTTACCGCGATGGCGAATAAGCCCAGCGTCCTGCATGCAGTCGTCGATGTCGGCGTCTGTCATGGCGGCTACTTTTTTTGGTTCAAACTGGTGGAAACGTTCGCGGTAGCACGGGCGTTTTTTTAGAACGGTAATCCAGCTGAGTCCGGCCTGTTGGCCTTCGAGGCAGAGTTTTTCAAACAACCGGTTTGGCTCGTAACAGGGTACGCCCCATTCGGTATTGTGATATTCGAGGTAAAGTTCACCTTGTGCCCAACTGCAGGGGCTGAGCGCAGCCTGATGAGACTGCGTTGTCATTCGTCGACGTCCGCTTTCTGGAATACCAGGGTGCGGTTATTGGCCGGCATTTCTTCGTCGGCGCGCAGGTACAGATGGAATTGTCGTGCAAGCAACAATACCTGTTCAAAGTCTTTAATTCCGCTGTCCGGATTGCGAGATCGCAGCCATTCATCAAGCTCAATATTACCCTGACTGGTGAACTGACCATCGTAGTTATACGGCCCGTATAGCAGCAGCAAGCCACCCGATTTGAGCACGCGACTGATACCCCGGAACATTTTTTCTACTTCAGGCCAACTAACAAAATGAACGACGTTGGCACTGAACACGGCATCAGCATCCCGGGCTGGCCAGATATCCTGCTGCACATCGAGTTCAAGAGGCTCCAGAAAGCCTTCGTTTTTTGCTTGCGTACGCCAGGCGCGAATACCTGGAAGGTTTTCACGTAATTCGGTAGGTTGCCAGCGGATACCCGGCAGGTTGGATGTCATGTACGCAGCGTGCTGGCCTGTGCCACTTCCCACTTCTAATACATACGCCTGAGACGGAAGATAACGCCCCAATACATCGAGTATCGGTCGTTGATTCCGTAGGCAGGCTTCCGCGACGGGAAGCTGGTCTGCTGTACCCAGTTCGTTGTTCAAAGGTGATTACTCCGCTGCATCCACTTTCTTGTTCTGTACATCCTGTGAGGTGCAGTATCTCACAGACGCAGAATGACACAATGTTCACCATTGCGAATCAGCCAAATTACTTAGACTTTTTCGAATCTGGTCACATTTTGACCAGCACCAGGCTACATTAGTCAGGATCAGTGAAAGCAAAATTGCTGGCACGCGGGTCAGGCTTTAGAATATGCCCCTAATTTGTTAGCCAACGGCCAGATAGTCACTATGCGTGCAACCCAATTCCTGATTGCGACCGAAAAAGAAACGCCGGCAGATGCAGTTGTCATCAGCCATAAACTGATGCTGCGCTCCGGTATGATCCGGAAACTGGCCGCCGGCCTGTATACCTGGATGCCTCTGGGCCTGCGTACTCTGCGTAAAGTCGAAACCATCGTTCGCGAAGAGATGAACCGCGCTGGTGCTCAGGAAGTCCTGATGCCGGCAGTTCAGCCTGCAGAGCTGTGGGAAGAAACCGGTCGTTGGTACCAGTACGGTGGCGAACTGCTGCGCTTAAAAGACCGTCATAACCGTGAGTTCTGCTTTGGCCCAACCGCTGAAGAAGTTATCACTGATCTCGCGCGTAACAACCTCAGCAGCTACAAGCAGCTGCCAATGAACCTTTATCAGGTTCAGACCAAATTCCGTGATGAAACTCGCCCGCGCTTCGGTGTGATGCGTGCGCGTGAGTTCATTATGAAGGACGCTTACTCTTTCCACGCCAACGAAGAAAGCCTGCAGGAAACCTACGACCGTATGCATGAAGCCTACAGCCGTATCTTCACTCGTCTGGGTCTGGATTTCCGTCCGGTACTGGCAGACACAGGTTCTATCGGTGGTGCGTCTTCTCACGAATTCCACGTACTGGCTGAGTCTGGTGAAGACGATATCGCTTTCTCTGATGCATCTGATTACGCAGCGAACGTTGAGCTGGCAGAAGCTCTGGCTCCGGCCGGCGAACGCCCTGCTGCCTCAGCTGACATCGAGAAAGTGACAACTCCAGACACCACCAGCATTGCTGACGTGGCTGAGTTCCTGAAGCTGGATGCGACTCAAGTGCTGAAGGCTATCGTGGTTCGCGGTACCAGCGAAGCTGAAGACGCGGAGGAAGGTGATGCTGGCGAGCCAGTTGTCCTCTTCCTGCGTGGTGATCACGAGCTGAATGAAATTAAAGCTGAAAAACTTCCGGGCGTTCTGAGCCCACTGCAGTTCGCCAGCGACGAAGAAATTCAGAGCATCGGCGGCGTGACTGGTTTTGTTGGCCCACGCAACCTGTCTGCACGTTGTTACGTTGACCGCAGCGCTGCGCACATGGCTGATTTCGCCTGTGGCGCAAACGAGAAAGATGCTCACTTCACTGGCGCTAACTGGGGCCGTGATGCCGAGCTGCCAGAGGTTGCCGATCTGCGTAACGTCGTTGCTGGTGACCCAAGCCCATGTGGTAAGGGTACGTTGGATATCAAACGTGGTATCGAGGTGGGTCACATCTTCCAGTTGGGCACCAAGTATTCTGAAGCACTGAAAGCGACCGTTCTGGACGAAAATGGCAAAGACCGCACTATGATCATGGGCTGTTACGGTATTGGTGTGAGCCGCGTGGTTGCCGCTGCGATTGAGCAGAACAACGACGACAACGGCATCATCTGGCCAGACGCAATTGCACCGTTCCATGTGGGTATCGTGCCGATGAACATGCACAAATCAGAAGCGGTGAAAGAAGCGGCTGAAAAGCTGTACGCCGAGCTGACTGAAGCTGGTTTCGAGGTCTATATGGACGACCGCGACAAGAAAACCAGCCCGGGCGTTAAGTTCGCCGATATGGAACTGATGGGTATTCCACACCGCGTCGTTATCAGCGACCGTGGCCTGGAAGCTGGCACGCTTGAATACAAGCATCGCCGCGCTGACGAGAAGCAGGATATCGCTGCTGACTCAGTACTCACCTTCCTGAAAGAGCAGGTAAGCATTTAATGCCTGCTGCTCAGCGTCGCTCGTTCTTTTCGGTACTCATCTCAGGTATACCGAAAACGCTGGCGCTGAGCACTCTTCTTTTTTTGGGTATCGCAGGCTTTACGCCTGCGTCACTCGCTATGACCAGTACGGAAGCCGACCCTGAGCTTCGTGCTGCCCTTCTTTCTGCTGTCAGTCAGGCAGATTCCTTTAACGACAAGTTCGATGCTGAAGTCTGGCTGATGGATATGTCGAGCCGGCTTAAGCGCTACCGCAATATGAAAGACAAAGGCATCCGAATGGAGCTTTTGCAGATGGTGCATCAGGAAGCGACCCGCGCAGGCCTGAAGCCCGAGCTGGTGCTCTCTGTGATCCAGATTGAAAGTGCATTCGACCGCTTTGCTCTGAGCTACGTTGGCGCACAGGGATACATGCAGGTGATGCCTTTCTGGAAGCGCGAGATCGGCCGGGAAGACGACAACCTGATGGATACCCGTACCAATCTGCGTTACGGCTGTACCATCCTGAAGCACTATCTTGACCGCGAAAAAGGTAATCTGATTCGCGCCCTCGCCCGCTACAACGGCAGCCTTGGTAAAACCAAGTACCCTGAAAAAGTCTTAACCGCCTGGGATAAGCACTGGTTCGTTAACTACTGATTCAGCTGCCAAACCGTACAAACCTTTACACGCAAACCATTTTTGTATAACTATTGTATTAATAATTTATACAAGGAGCTGGATATGGTCTTGCTGACTCTTCTTATTGTGCTCACCACGTTTGCTGCGGTGATGTTTTTTAACCCTGGCCTGTTAGTTGGTTCGGCCATCTTTGCCGCTGTGTGGGCCGCTACGGGCCTGATCACGCCCTTTATGGTTCACCCGGTTACTCTCGTTCTGCTGGGATCTGTTCTTGCGGTGCTGAACGTTCCGCAACTGCGTCGGTTGCTGCTATCGAAACCAGCGTACACCGCCGTGTCTGGCGTGATGCCTCAGATGAGTCAGACCGAGAGCGAAGCACTCGAAGCCGGTACCACCTGGTGGGATGCAGATCTGTTTCAGGGTAAACCTGACTGGGAAAAATTCGCCAAAATCGAGATGCCTGTTCTGACGCAGGAAGAGCAATCGTTTATCGATAACGAGGTCGAAGAACTGTGCGACATGCTTGATGAGTGGGAGATCCACCACTACCGCAAAGACCTGCCACCTGAAGCCTGGCAGTATCTGAAAGACAAAGGCTTCTTCAGCCTGATTATTCCTGAAGAATACGGCGGTAAGCATTTCTCGCCATATGCCCAGAGCCGCATCATGAGCAAGATCGCCTCGCGTTCAATTACAGGCGCAGTAACTGCCATGGTACCCAACTCTCTTGGCCCAGGTGAGCTTCTTGCTAAATACGGCACCAACGAGCAAAAAGAACGCTGGTTGCCGGGCCTTGCTAAGGGCACCGAAATCCCATGTTTTGGTCTCACCGGCCCAGAGGTCGGCTCTGATGCGGGTTCAATTCCTGATCTGGGTATCGTCTGTAAGGGCGAACACGAAGGCAAAGAAGTTCTGGGTATCCGCCTGAACTTTGCTAAACGCTGGATTACCCTGGCTCCGGTTGCCACCGTGATTGGTCTGGCATTCAAACTGCGTGACCCCGACGGCCTGCTGGGTGACCCCGATACCAAAGAGTACGGCATCACCTGTGCCCTGATTCCTGCAGACCATAAAGGTGTAGAGATTGGTCGTCGCCACTATCCCGGTGCGCCATTTATGAACGGGCCAATTAACGGCACTGACGTGTTTATTCCTGTCGACTGGATTATCGGCGGCCCGGAAATGGCCGGTAAAGGCTGGCGCATGCTGATCGAATGCCTGGGCGCGGGCCGAGGTGTATCACTCCCTGCTCTTGCAACGGCCAGCGGTGAAGTGGGTTATCGTATGACCGGTGCCTTCAGCAAAATCCGCCGTCAGTTCAAAACTGAAGTCGGCAAATTTGAAGGCGTTCAGGAAGCCACGTCTCAGATTGCGATTCTTGGTTATACCCTTGAGGCAATGCGTCATCTGGTGACCAAGAGCCTCGAAACTGGCACGCCGTCGGTAATTACAGCCATGGCGAAATATCACGCCACCGAAATGATGCGTACGCTTATTAACCACGGTATGGATGTCGCCGGTGGCCGTGCGATTCAGTTAGGGCCACGTAACTTTATGGCGCTGCCGTATCAGAGTGTTCCCATTGCCATTACCGTAGAAGGCGCGAATATTCTGACACGCTCGCTGATGATTTTTGGTCAGGGGTCGATGCGCTGCCACCCTTACCTGTTTGATGTGATTCAAACACTGCAGAGCGATGATAAAAAACAAGGCCTGAAAGATTTTGACCGTCTGTTCTTTGCCCTCGCAGGGAACAGTATCAGCCGCACTCTCCGTGCATTTGTTATGGGCCTCAGCGGCAACAAACTCGCAAATGCTCCAGCGCATGCTGACGACTTCACCAAAGACTGGTACCAGAAAATTGACCGCATGAGTGCAGCACTGGCATCTGCAGCAGATCTCGCGCTGGGTATTTTAGGCGGCGACCTGAAACGCCGCGAGTTACTGAGCGCACGACTTGGTGACGTTCACAGCCAGCTGTTTATGGCATGTAGTGTTCTTAAATACTACGAGAACCAGCCAGCAAGCACTGCTGAAAAAGTTCATGCACGCGCAGCACTGCACCAGGCACTTTACAGTGCACAGGAAGCGCTGTGTGACTTCTACGATAATTTTACAGTGCCGGGTATCGCAGGCGTATTTAAGCGTCTCGCTTTTCCATACGGTCGTATCCTGAAAAAACCAGATGATGATCAGCTGCGTGCGCTGGGCGATCTGATCATGGAAGAAAACCCTGTGCGTCAGGCCTTTGGTAAATTCATCCACAACAGCCTTGAGCCGACTGATCCATTTGGTCGGGTAGAAAGCACGTATCAGACGCTGTTGAGTGTTGAAGATGCATGGGGTCGCTACAACAAAGCGGAATCACACGGCAAGTTGACTGGCGATGATATCGATTCGCGGCTAGCGAGCGCAGTAGCGCAGGATATTCTGACTCAGGACGAAGCTAATCAAATTCGCGCATACGATAAACAGCGTTACGATGCCCTGCTGACTGACGCCTTTGAGAAAAGCTTTTTTGAGCAGGCTGAAGTCGACGCTCCAGAAGAACTGATGCAAGACTCAGCCGTTAGTTAATCTGCAGTTAGATAAAAAGAACACAGCACCCTGTGTAGAGCTCTGACAGCAAGGACGCTGAAAGAGCTCTGGTTATAGAAAAGGACCCGTTCAAAAACGGGTCCTTTTTTACACCTTCAGATCAGTTATCTGTTCAGAGCTGACACTGAACAGCACCGGCATTATCACGAACGATCTGCTGATCAGCTGCGTCAACGACACCGTCATTATTCAGGTCAAAATCAACTTCAGGGAAGCGGTCACGAACACGGAACATACCGTAGTCTTTCACCCCGATGCGGCCGTCATTATCAAGGTCGCCTGCCAACAACGTAATATCAACAACACCTGCACGCTGCTGCTCCGTCAGAGTGACAGTTGCACATTCATGAACGAAGTAGTCTTTTGTCGCAGTAACCGTATAGGTCCCGGCAGCCAGATCAGACATCTGATATGTACCACCTTCGTTCGGCTCTCCAATAAAACTGTCACCAGCATCATTTTGAAGGCGAATCGTCACGTCCAGCACATCTGGCTGGTACTGCTTCTCGACGGTACCTGAGATAGAGAACGGCTCTACATTTACGAAAGTGAATCGGCCCTGACCTGAAAGCAAAGTATCAGGTGAAGTGAACTTAAAGCTCAGGCGCGAACGAGGGAAAAATTCCAGCGTTCCTAACAGCGAGCTGTCCTGATTAACCGAGTGCGTAAATACCAGGTTGTTCTTCAGATGCTTGATCATTGATACAAAATCATCAGACGACATATCATCCCATAGACCATAGTACTCAGGATTTTCAGGAGGCATTGGATAGTTATCCATCAAGCCCATATAAAGTGCCGGCTCGATCACACCATCATCATCTGCACTATCTTCAGGTAAGCCGTTTTCTTCCATGACCAGGTTGAGGATATTAGTCATGCGATCTTCGGCATACATATCTCCCAGGCCCTGCTCTAAACGGAGTTCACGATAGGCATCAGCAAGCTCAAGACGTTCACCAGTACGCATATTTTTCATATACACAGGAATGCCCCACATATTATCTACTGCAATACCTTCACCCGATGTTGCAATCGCTGCAGCGTAAACCTCGGTGTCGTACCCCAGAATAATTTCGTGATAGCCCGGTAGTGACTCAACAACTTCTGTGCAAGCTACTTCACCGCCAAGATTACCCTGATCGCCAATAACGTCTGAACCAGTCGCTCCGTAATTAAGAGTCACAGAGTAAGTGCAGATTTCACTGTTAACTTGCAGAATTCCAAAGTCACCCAATGTCAGGCGCTGAACAACCATATAATCATCATTAAACTCGCGCACGATTGAGTTACCGCTGGTGTAGCTCAATTGCTCTGCGAAACCATCTGCATGCACGTAGTAAATTTCGTCATTGAACATGGTGATCCAGCTAAGAAATTCAACGTACTCGGCATTCGTCATTGGTTGCATTGGAACGATGCCGGTCACATCCTGAATTCCGCCCCATACGGCAGCTACCAGAGGTTTCTGTCCGGTACTCTGAATCATACGAACATCACGACCGTATGGCTCACCGCTTGAATAAGCTTCGCTGTAGTCGACGTCATGGGTGATTTCCGCCACCTGATAGCCACTCTGAAAAACTCGTGTCGGCTCCAGCAGGCTGTCATCTTTAATGGCTGCAAGATCACTATAGTTTGCAGTTTCCATCGCGGTATCTACATTGCTATAGGTAATACCAGAAGTCAGGAGGCTACACGCTGAAAGCAGTTGGTTTTTAACATCAACACCAGGAATATAGGTCGCTCTATCGCAGCGATATACGTCGGCGTCTTCGCTCCCCCCTTGGGCCGAGCTGAAGTAATACCCGGTTTCACTGGCACCGATCATCTCTTCTGATTCTACGATACCCAGCGGTGTAAAGCCGACCAATAAAGCTTCATGCATTACAGCCGTAACATAATTCAGATACTGTTCTGGGTCCTGAGGATCTTCGATACCTATCTCTGTCATGATCGCCAGGGGTGTTTCTGATGTTGGCGGTTCAGGATAGTTTTCGAAAAGGCTACGGGCGTCTGCCGGGCTGGTATTTTCTGGCAATGTCAGCAGTGCATCCTGATGTGTAGCGACGTAAAGCTCAAGATAATCCAGAGATTCATTCAGGCTACGCAGCTCAGGCAAATCTATAACGTAGTTTGTTTTACCTTCGACACTGTAACCTACAAACTCTTTCAGGAAGACCGTACCAGTATCGGTGATAAATGTCGGACGCGAAACTTCGAGCGTGTCATCGAGCCCTACATTAATAAAGCTGTAGTCCTGAGTTACAGAAAATTCGGCCTGGGAGAGACCTGAAGATGCGAGCATAACTGCCGCCGCGAGCGTTTTAATTTTACACATGGTTTTTCCTTTTATTTGTGTAAGTGAAAACATCGGCGACAAAATTACGGCGAGCCCGCTACCTCAACAATAACGGTTTGAGACAAAACGCTGCGGCGCTGTTTTTCATACTGCTATACTGGTCAGGTCTTGTTTCCATTTCCTTCTCAGAGATTCTGTATGCTGGATCTGCACGCCTTCTTCGATATCACTCCCCTCGCATGGCCAGAGATTCTGGTCTGTGTGATCTGCGGCACTATTGTTGGCCTTGAGCGCCAGTTGCGCGGAAAGCCTGTCGGTATCCGTACATCCAGCCTGATTGTACTGGGCACTTACGCCTTTGTTGCTCTGGCTCAGTCACTGGACAATGAGGTCACTGATACCTCAAGAATCATCGGTCAGGTCGTTACTGGTGTTGGCTTTTTGGGTGCTGGAGTGATGCTGTCAAAAGATGGCGTTGTTCTGGGGGTTACGTCGGCTGCGACGATCTGGGCGCTGGCGGCCATCGGTGTATCCGTGGCTGTCGCCGGCCATTTAATGGCGGTAAAGCTCGCCTTTGTAGTCATTACTATTCTGGTCGGCGTAGATATTTTAGAAAGCTACTCAACAGCACTGACGCGCGGTGTGCATTCACGTTATTCCAGCTGGCGAAAACGCCGCTAATGTTTTAACGAAAATGGCACAGCGCAAAAGTCGTGATAGCCATGTTCTTGAGTTAAGGCAACAACAAGGTCTATTGGCCGCCTAAGCCCTAGCTGCTGGCGCGCTGCGGGCTATTTTCTGATCAGTGCTCGGGCGCATACTGGCAAAGTTCACTTATGGAATTTTCTGGTATGGAGAACCCAATGATAAAAACAATCCGTGTTACGCCAGTCACCAAACGCCTGGCAATCACCGCCTCGGTGCTGCTGCCATTGATCAACCCTTTGACTGCATATGCACAGGCAAGCATCGAAGACTGCGAATTGAAATACCCTGTGGTCCTCTCTCACCACTTTGGTCTGCGTACTATCTGCCCCGATAGCTGGACGCCTGATGAGTGTATGACCCGCGAAGGAGACAACCTCGCTAAATACTGCGCCGACTGGAGCGACGATGAAGGCTGTCTTGAATGGGTTCTTCCTGCAGAGGAAGCCGACCTTCCACCCCGCATTAATAACCTCTACGACAGTCGCCTGAAACGCACCAGCGACATCGCCCAGTACCATCGGTATTTCAGTAAAGATATCGTCGACCGCCTCGAAGCCTGTGGCAATGATGTATTTGTCGCCGACAAGCCTGCCTACGCTACGTACCACGTGCGTGCTGCATCTCTGCGTAACACCGTGCTTCAGGCACTGGCAGAAACCGGTAAAGACAAGGTAGTGATCATCGGGACTTCTCAAGGCACTCAGGACGCCCGTTTTATGACGACGGTGCTGCCGGTAGATGACGCTGCTCCTGCCGGCGACCATATGAGAAATCATGTTGCTGCGGTTGTTGGCCTGTCTGGTGAGCATCTGGGTGCAGAAATCGCGACGATTGGTGTTAGTGGTATGTACCTCACCAATTATGTATACGGCAACGGCTGGATCGATCCTGAGGCTGGTGCATCATTCTGGGAGTTCGAGGAAGGCGAACGTCTGAACACTGACCTGATGTGGCGTGAGGTGGGTGGAACCACCACAGACGCAGAATTGTTTGATCAACCTCTGGTACTTACCGAAGGCTATGACCCGGCCAATCCGTTTGAATACGATCTGGATCTTAATGGCCAGTTCCGCTCTTTCCTGAGTGGTCTTACATCTCTTTCAAGCCAGTACATGCAGGAATATGTCTACCGCGATGAACAAGCCTGGGAGACTCTGATGAGTGACCTTGGCCTCAGCGAACGCGGTTGGTACGACCTGGTCAATGAAGCAAATGAAAACTGTAACGGCGTAGGCTATTACAGCTACTCAGCACGCATCCGGAATTGGGATTACGAATACTGGGGTGATGCGACCTTCTATCTGGGTGTAACCGCTCTCTATGGCCCTAATGATGGCTACACGACGATGGATTCGCAGAACTTCGATAAAATCGGCTACGCAAAATGTGCCGATGGTTCGACTAACTTTGAGCATATTAAAACGCTCGACGGCAGTATTTTCAGCCATGGTTACTACCACAACTATTTCACCGGCCGGAATAAATTCTACGGCCCGCGTGAAAGCTGGTTACAGGAAAGTGCTCCATACAAGGGTGGCGTAGCTGATTTCTATGAGCAGGTTATGCGAGACCTGATCGTCCGCGGCTATTAACCTGAATCAGTAATCCGCAGATGTTAGTCAGGCTACTGGGATCAGTAGCCTGATTCTTCCGCTACTGCAGACTGAATACACAGCTGGATAGGACGTCGGCAGATATCACGCTGAGATACTGGGGTTTTCATCCAGTGCATCAGTGCACGATCGTAGGCATCACGCTCAGGCACACCCGTCTCTACCGGTTGCCCAATACTGTTAAGCAGCGCCTCACGCTCAATCGCAATATGATCCGCTAAGCGCATTGCGAGCTCCTTCATATCGCCATTTTCACGAACGTATACATCAACGTGGAAGATATCTTCACCACCATTGCGCTGAAACTCGCGAATCTGAATCCAGCGGGTTTCACCCGGATCACTTTTGATATTCCAGAGGGCGTAATCATTAATGGTCTGAGCTTGAGCGGTACTCACAGCCAGTGCTGCACAGCCTGCGAATGTGAGTCTGGAGAAGAGCTTCATATCCGTATCCGGTTCTTATTCTTTTAGGTCTCTGAAGATAACCAGAGAGTAGCCGGATAGCAATGACTTTGGCGATCAGAATGTTGGGGCACAAAAGCAGAGGCAACCGTGGCTGCCTCTGCCCGAGTTTAAAGCGGATCAGTCTGTCAGCGGGTAGTCCCCTGATAAATCTCGCCACTTTCAGACAACATGTACATAGTACCGCTGTCTTTCAACACCACCTGGGCCGGCGCCGCTGGCGGCTCAATAGCCTGCCAGTTTTTATCAATGTCGTTCCAGCCATACAGCTTTTTGTTCGTACCAACGACCACGACCGCACCGTCATCTCCGGATGCAATGCCATTTGCTTTGCCATCAATTCTGCGCATTTTGGCTGAAGCAATCTTTTCGCTCTCGTTGGTGTCAGAACGATAGATGTCACCGTTTGCTTTTACAGCCCAAAGGTAGCCATCAGCCTCTGCCAGATACTTAGCGGAGAACCCAGGAAGTTTAGCCCAGCGAGAACCGCTACTCATCCAGATATCACTCTCGTTATCTGTTAACCGTTCGCTGACTACCCAAAGATCTTTCTCACCGGCAGCAGCGATCTGCGAAGCGTGGCCATCGATCTTCCGCAGTGACTTACCGTCAGTATTCACCGTCGCCAGGCTAGTATCATTGTTTAACAGGAAGAGCTGCTTCGGGGCTCCTGCTACAACCTGGCTATATCCGCTGGCTAGCTCACTCCAGGGTTTGCTGCGGTTCTTAGCATCGAACGCTTCGATCGCATCTCCTTTATTGCCTGATGTACGGCGATACAGATCGCCATCGTGGCCAATAAATATGGCGTCTGCTTTATGGCCAAGCGACTTCCATTTCAAAGCTTTGAAGTTGGCCACAATCTGCACATTACCTTTGTTCGCTGACGCCTTCATGGCTTCTGCCACGGCGGCCTTCAGAGCGGCCTTATCAGTAGGTGAGGTTGTTGCTGCGATCACCGTCGTCCACTGCCCTTCGACTTCTGCAACTCCTGATGTTGTTGCCAACAACCGCTTCACATCAAAAGGACGCTTCGCATCTGCAAGCATTGCATTCAGACGTGGCTCAGCATTCGCACGCTCAATCTGTAATTCAATCCAGGCGATTACAGTCTCAATCGCAAGGTCTGCCAGGATCTGAGGGCCTGCCGCAGAGATTGCTTTCAGTACTGCCTGAGAAGTCACTTTCGCACCGGCACTTGCCGCCTTCGTTGCAGCTTCCGTTGATACTTTCTGGAGCGCGTATTTCGCCATCGTTGTCTGAGCTTTTTCTACCGCTTCAGTCATCGTTTTACGGATCGCTCGCAGGTCTGCACTTTTCGGGAAGAACTTCTTAAGTACCGCATCTGACAACAATACCTTGGTATATACGAAGCCAATAGCTTCGCCTTTGAGCTGATCCTCAATCACAGACTGCAGAGTCAGTTCAGAAAAATCTGGCACCGGCCATAGTTCGTTACGTATGGCCTCGGCGCCCATACCATAGAGAGCTGCCGTCGTACCAAATGTTGTCGCCGTCGCAGCCACGCCGATACCTGCAATCATGACAGTACTGTAGACTTCGTTCTTTTTGCGGTCTGCCACATCCCATGCACGGTAAGCCTGCAATGACTGATCGGCCAGGTAAGTGCGGAAATGTACAACGGCTTCTGCGTAACTCTTCAGCAATTCTTTTTCGGCTGCTGTCGCTTTCGATGGCGACGTGGCTGCAAGTTCAATCCGTGACAGTACTGCCAGTGCCAGTACGCCACTGCTTTCTGGCGCGTCATGAATTTCCTGCCACGCATCACGAATATTTTCTTCTTCGGATTTTTTCAGTGCTTTAGCAAGGTCTGCAGCAATTTCTTCAATAGTTGTTCCGTCTTTGATGAGGTCCATCACGACATCATTCGCACCCTTCAGACCAAACAGTCCAGGCTGACGATACTCTGGCATTTTCCATTCGATACCATTCGATTCACATGCTCCCTGATCCCATACCGCCAGTACAGTACGACGGTAGCCCACCGGACAGCTCCAACAAGTGCCACCACCGCTTTTACCTACCGATGATGGAATAGACCCGTTATATTTTTTCTTCACATGCTCACGTATCCGCGAATTGCGTGAATTGAGCGTGTCGAATATCTGGCCTGCAGGACAGGTTAATGGTGAGGTTTGAGTTGCAGATGCAAAGTCGAGCCCGCCGCCCACTTCGCAAGCACGCCCGCCATTGATTGGGTATACAGTCCGGTCTGCGGCCGTTGGACAGGTCCAGCACTCGCCGCCATTACGAATATCAAAAATCTCGCCGGTCTCACATTGTGCCTTTTTAACCAGTGTCGCTTTCGACTTCTGTTCTTTTACCAGTTGAGAACATGCGCGTTCGTGGTTAATGGCGTAACCGGTGCGGTTATAGCCCGATGGACAGGAATAGCAGTGGCCATCTTTTGCATCCCAGAACTGACCTGAAGGGCAGTCTGTACCAAGCAGCCCAGTTGCACGATTGTGACGATTTATACGTTTGAAATTTTCTTTTGCAGGTTTAAGGCAAGCATCCGCCCATTCAACCGGTGCAACTGTACGGTTGTAACCAGACGGGCAGCTCCAGCATTCACCATCGCGAGTCGGGTCAAAGAAACTACCTTCAGGACAAACTTTTCCCTGGAAAGTGGCCGTCTTGAAGGCACCACGCCGGGATGGATTTGGTTTCGAGCACGCGCGCTCTGTATCAACCGCGGCCAGTGTGCGGCTATACCCTTCAGGACAACTCCAACAACTCCATAACCCCACATCGAAAAAGCTTCCAGCCGGACATTCACCAACGGCATCGCCTTCGAAAATTGCAGGCTTAAAGCCACATGGAGTCTGCAGCTTCCCATCACTGCCGATCCCACCACAGGTAACTTCTCCTGATGTGGAAACAGCGCCGTAATTGCCGCTCGTTAATGTTTCTGCGCGAACTGTGCTTGTAAGCCATAAGGCGCACAAGCACAGTAATAGCTTTATTGAGAGCTTCATAAATTTCCCTTCCTTCCCTGCGTAAGTTCTTGGTCAGGGAAATATAGAATTCAGGGAAACCGGCGAGTACCCGCCAAAAGGATGGAATGAACAACTTACGACGGTTTTCACCGATATTAGTTGTTAATGCCCTGCTGCAATGGATGCCATCCGGCATCGTTCTGCTGGAACAAACAGCTGCTCCATCAGATAGGTTTTAAAATCGTCAGCATACGGTTGCGACTTAAGCGACTCTGCCATACAGGCAAGCCAGGCATCCCGCTCGGCCTCACCGATGGGCAAGTGCGCATGCGCACGGGGAATCGCAATCGGGCCGTACTTTTCACGGTACAGGCGCGGGCCTCCCAACCAGCCACAAAGAAAGCGTGCGAGCTTATCCCGCGACTCGGTCAGATCATCCGGGTGCATGGCACGAATATGCGCTGCCTCAGGCAATGTTTCCATCGCATCGTAGAAGCCATCAACGAGGGCTTTTATGCCCTCGTATTCTCCGGCTGCGCGGAATGATGCGTCTTCAACACCGTAGGTCGCCGTCATCAGGCAAACTCTTCCATAAAGTCGAGGGAGGCCTGATGGCGAATCGTGCGGCGATGGTTCGCCCACAATTCTTTCACCTTCTCCTGATTGCACTGCTGACGGTCGATCAGTACACGGGTCTGCAGTTCGCCCTTCTTCTGGCCACCGGTTAGCGGCACTTTCGAGAAGACAAACTGGTTCGACACCAGATCCATAAATGGACCCGACTTACTGGTCGGCATAATGAACAGCAGCTGCAGGCCAAGGCTCTCAGTGAGGTAGTTGATTACTTCTTTAGAACGGGTTTCATCCATCTTCGAGAAGGCTTCGTCCACCAGCACAACACGCAGGTGAGTGTCACCTTCGTTGAAGCGGAATGCTGAGGTAATTGCTGCCGAGCGGATGATGTACGCAGGCGTTTCCAGCTGACCACCAGAACCAGTACCGTACTGCGACAGCGCAATCGGATCTTTATTCGCTGGTTGCTTATAAATCTCGTAAGCACGGTAATTACGGTAATCAGAAATACGCTCAAGTTCGCGCATCGCTTTCTGCTCGTCATCTTCCAACAGCATGGTCATCAGGTGATCACGCACCTTGATAGAGCTTGCGGAAAGCTCTGCAGTAAAGAGCGTTGCACCATCACCCAGCTGTGGGTTTTTGATAACCTCATCGAAGAACTGCCAGTATTCTTTATACTCTGGCACCCATTCCCAGTCGAACCAATAGGTCTCGCGGTCAGCACCAAACTGGTGATGAGCGAGCTCTTTGTTCAGGTCTTCGAGAATACGCTTTCCGTCGTTAATCGCCTGATAAATTGAGTGACACAAGTTAGTGACGAAGACATTGTTAAAGCTTTCACGCAGCTGGTGCAGCTTGTCCTGTTTTTCGACCAGAATGTTGTTCTTCAGGCGGTTGTGAACACGTTCAACTTCGCGTTGCAGATCACACACGCCGGTAAAGAATTTCGCGCCGTGCTCGTCGCGATAATCCGGCGAGTAGACGATGGAATCGATGGTCTGACAGGTCTGGTTGTGCTCGGTGATATTGCGCTCAATTTCATAGGCGATGGAATTGAGTTCCTGAGACACAGATTTACGCAGATTTTCGATGGCATCAACCGGACTTTCTTCTGCTTCTTTATCGGCTTGCTCGAGACGCTTCTCGAGATCAAAACCTGGCCAGATTCCGACGATAGAACGCAGCGCCTCTTCTTTGGCGTCGGCAACGTCTGAGGTCTGTTCCTGGTGTTCGCTCAGTGCTTTAACGGCTTTTTCTGCGTCGTTTAATTGCTGCTGCAAACGCCCCAGCTCACCATCCAGCTCTTTGATCTGGGCATCAAGATCATCAGCTTTTTCTTTCAGGGCAGTAAATTCGTGTTCGATATCACCGAAGCTTGATACATCTACGCCTTTCAGAGAGTTCTCTGCCTGAGTCATGGCGTATTGAGTATCGAGCATCGACTGCATCTGATCAGCAAAGCTGACGTGACGCAGCAGGTTTACCGCGTCCAGTAACTGCTGAGCCTGACGCAGCTGGTAATTAGCTTCGTTGGCAGCATCTTCGAGTGAATTTACT
>JAYNJA010000034.1:0-13154 GCA_038109705.1 Thalassolituus sp.
TATGCCGTTTGAAGTTATCAGCGACGCGAAGTAAGTCTTACTCTGAATTTTGCCCCCCCCAAAAAAAGCCGGGACGTTGTTAAAACGTCCCGGCTTTTTTAATTTCGATCAGTTTAATGCTGCAAGATAGTAGCGGTACACTGCTGTGCCTGAGATGTGATCGTAATCCATATAACGTAACGTCACATAGATTTCTCCATCGACAACCTTAGCACCTGTAATCTGGTAACCAGAGCGCTCATCGCCATTATCTGCACACCAGCTGTAACAGCGAAGTAACCAGGTATAAACGTGATACTCAGGAAATTCGATCTCTGCAAACGTCGACATATCGGCATTAAGTACAACAACCCCTGAACGATACGAGGCGTGAAGGCCGGCATTCAGCACCTGATCGACGCCACCATGATCAGTCGTTACCAGGTATGGCAAGACCACCTGGCCAATATCGTTAATGTGGTAAGTTGGGTAGCCGTTTATACTGGACACATACGCACCGCTGGTATCAATCAGATTTTCGTACTGAGCTTCAATTTCGCCGGATTCAATATCTCTACGGACATAAGTCAAACCCTCATATTCGTTGGAAAAATGAAGTTTGCCATCACGAGGTTCTGTAAATGCAAAAGATCCGGTTTCCTGCTCAGAGCAAGCGATTACTTTAGGAGTTAAAAAACCCGTGGCATCAAATGGCCGCAATCTGTATTCGCAGATTCCGTTGCTAGCCACGCGCGAATAAAACATCGAATCATTAAAACTGGAGCTGACCGATTCTATATCCTGTGTCCAGAGAACCTTTCCTTCCAGACTGACATAAGCCACCTTGTTATCGAAAGAACCCCTGCTTTCGCTCCGTAATAACACCACCACAGCGTCGTCTGTATAACGGACGTTATCAATCAGGTAACGATCAAGAGTCGCTGGCATCTCAACGGGAATTACCCCGCCTTCAGATACGAGTTCGAGTGAATGATCTTTAAAACGGATGATTAGTCCTGGAATTTCGGTATCGACGGAGTAGTGATAATAACCATCGGGGAAGGTCTCACCGACAGTAAGAATTTCATTGGTGATAACACCCTGTTCATTGAGAACAAGGATATGAAAATCTGTATTTCCGGGAGTGGTGTCAGTCGCATAATTGTAACCGGAGCTAACAAGAACCAGACGCTCGCTGCCATCGGCCCCCTGCTGCAGCGTCACCGTCGGTACACCCCGCTCAGCGTAGCCATTAATCAATGAATAGGATTTGGTCCACTCCACACTTCCCTGAGCAGAAACCTTACGGATACGAAAATTTTCCTGATCTGGAGAATCGAGATTATAAGTCGTCCCCTGATCAGTGATATGTCTGGGATCAAACCTACCTTCAATCTTCCATTTAATGAGCGACTCGGCGGGGTCTTCTGTTGCTCCACAACCGGTTAACAGGGATAACGACATGCAAACAGGCAGCATCAAACGCTTCATCGCGCTTTTCCTCCATGAAAAAAACAAACGATGTCGTCAACGTGCTTACTTGGCAAGAGGCGAAAGGTGCCAGCGGCCTCTTTACCGACGATTTAACGATTCAGATCAACGACTGATTAAATCAGCTACTCAGATCAACTACTCAGATCAACTACTCAGATCAACTACTCAGATCAACTATCGTGGTCGATGATTGTGGAGTCGTTGGCAGCTTCCTGCGATGTTAACTCCTGGTAATAGTCTTGACGCTCTTCGGCCCATTCCCGGAAGATTTCCCGGAAAACTATTTCTTCATTTCGCTGCTCGTGATACGGACTTTGCTGCAAAGACTGCTCACGGTCTCCGAGAATAAGTAGTATGTCGTGGAGTTGCTGTTCAATTCGTCGGAGCCTGCGTTCGAGTCGCTGCTCGATACGTTGCTCCTGTTCTCGTCGGAGTTTCATAGGGTTACCTCTCTGCGGATGTCTCCGGTGGAAGTTACCCATTGGACAAACAATAGCCTGCGTGGTTCACACCTATGTGGCGGTCAATAATCGGCAGTTACACACTCACAACAGGAAATGCTAAAGAACCCCAGGATTCATGCGGATGTTTCAGCATCAGGGCCAGCACCACTGGCAGTAAAGTCAGCAAAAGTTGTGCACCTGTGGTTACCTGATCGCGGTTAACGCGACTTTCGAAAGTGGCTCCGCCGCATATCACCTGCTGGCGCAGGACATCAAGGCGATCGAGAGTAATGGAAAGTAGCTCTGGGACTTTCTTGCGGCTGAGGCAATTCAGCGCCTCTACCGAGGAAGCATCAAACTGTGTTTTCCAGTCTTCTGAACCTTCGCGTTGCGCTTCCCAGAATGGTTTAAACACGTATGGATTTTTAATCAGTGCTTTGACTGGCCCGGAATACTGGTGCCAGAGTAGATCATAAATGGCGTTGTCTTTATCCAGACTAACCAGACGCTGAATCCAGGGTAGAAAATCAACATCACCGTCCAGTGAATCAGCCGTTAAACAACAGGCGTTGAGACTGATCCAGGCGGTGACGAACTGAAGGTCTGGGTTGCCGGCCTGCGCTTCTGCAGCACGCCACCAACTGATGGCGCGATGAAGCCGGGTCGAATGTTCTTCCGTGAAAAGATCACGCTGTTGACGGAGTTCTTCGTGTAAAACGTCAGGCGTCATTCATTATCCCCAGATACGTCCAGTTTTTTCTTTTAAGCCAATCAGCGGCTTAGTGACAACACTCTGAGTGATCATCAAAATCAATCGCCAGATAGATTTCACTCTCTGGGAACTGTGCTGGATAAGCAACGTAGTAATGAGTTTCGTCATCTACTGGCCACCAGGACGATGCTGCACGAGGAACCTCTTCATACTCAACACGCTCAACACAGTACTGAAGATTCAGCGCTTCGACTTCTGGGAAATCTTCAACAAATTCAGCAGGCATACCCTCAAGTGCGGTATCCAGCTTATCTTCACCTGACAGGCTCTGAAGCTTCTTTTTCCACTCTTCGTTCTGGCTACATTCCACCAGAAACTCCGCCAGATAACGGGTGTGGTGTTTTTTAAGAATACGGGGTTTCATGTTTGGTCCTTATCGGGTGTATTACCAAGGAAGTTGCTGGCCGTTAGAGTGCCAGAAGCTACCTGTTGTTTCGAGTGTCAGGTCGTTATCGATGCGAGCTGCGATGCCTTCGGCGGCCTGCTCGGGTGTGATGTCACCGTTAAAACCAACCATACGGGTCTGAACAAACCCTGGGTGGATCTGAGCAACCATAACACCGTGTTCTTTAAGGTCGTTAGCCAGGCTCTTACCAATAGCATTAATAGCGGCTTTTGAAGCGCGGTAACCGTAGTAAGCACCTGAGGTGTTGTCTTCGATCGAGCCCATGCGACTGGTGATGTTAGCGATTTTGGTGCCCTCTGCCATTAACGGCAGCAGTTCACGGGTCACCATCAATGGTGCAATGGCATTCACTTCAAACTGCGCGCGAATACGATCGCTGTCGAGATCATGCAGCGTCTCGTTAGTAAACAAACCTGCGTTATTAATGAGGATGTCGATCGGATCATCGAGAATCTTATCCAGCACCATCGCAATACTTGGTAGCTGCTCTTCTTTGGTGATATCGATGTCGGAAAATACCTGATCGGCGATCTCTTCAATTTCGTCGTTGGTTTCACGACAGATAGCGGTTACTGAGTCACCGCGTGCTTCGTATAACTTTGCCAGTGCCAGACCAATTCCCCGGTTTGCACCTGTAATAACGACGTTAGCCATCTCGTTTCCCCCAACGGTTTTCAGATGGCCGTTAGTCTACCCCTTATCTTTCGTAACGTCAGTGCTTAGCTGCACTGCCACCTCTGCTTGTAAGTATTTCGGAAAAAACCAAACAACCACAAAAAAAGATAACGGTATAAGAAATAAGAAGAAACATGAACAGACAGACATAAAAAAACCGCGCCGTGGCGCGGTTTTTTATCAAGCTTTAAGCGACGGCTTAAGCAAGAGACGCTTTGTATTCTGCCATCAGGGCTTTAATACGCTGGCTCTGCTCATGCAGTTGCTGCTCAAGATCGTGATACTGCTGACGAATAGCGTTGTGTTCCCACTTCTCTTTCAGCTGCTTACGGGTCTCGTCGAGCTTTTCGCTCTGGGCTTCTGCCCAGTCGTTCAGCATGGCGTGGTACTTCTCGTACTCTTTCTCGAGTAGTTCAGTCCACTTCTCGCTGTTCTCTGCTTTCGCCAGTTTTTCCTGAGCGCGCTTGAACTGCATTTTCACCATAGCACGACGGATTTTGAAATCCGGTACGGTACGCAGGTTGTTCGCCAGACCTACCCATGAGCACGCTTTGATGAACCACTTGGTCGGATCCCAGTGGTACCAGCGGATACCGTTACGGTTGTCGTTCTGGAAGATGTGATGGTAGTTATGGTAACCCTCACCGTGCGTCAGGAATGCGAAGAACGGATTGTCGCGCGCAGTGTTCTCGTCAGTGTATGGCTGAGAACCCCACTTGTGCGCGATCGAGTTAATAAAGAAGGTCACATGGTGCGTAGTTACAATACGCAGGAAACCTGCGAGCAACAGCATGCCCCATACGTCACCAAAGATCAGGCCCAGAGCCAGTGGTACACCGATGTTCATACCGAAAGTAATAGGCACGTAGTACTTGTACTGCCACATAACGATCGGATCTTTCATCAGGTTCTTCACGTTGGCGAAGTCCACACGACCACTTGGGTACTCACGGATCATCCAGCCCATGTGAGAGAACCACAGACCACGCTTGGCAGAGTATGGATCTTTATCCACGTCGTCGCAGTGACGGTGGTGTACACGGTGGCCTGATGACCAGTCGAGAATAGTGTTTTCCAGTGCTGCAGCACCCCACAGAGCATACCACACGCGCAGAATCGGATGCGCATCGTAGGTGTTGTGAGACCACAGACGGTGATAGCCACCAGTAATTGCCATACCGGTAAGCCAGGTCAGTACAACATACGAAACCCAGGCTGACGTTTCATAGCCATAGGTCATGCCGTACCAAGGCACCAACGTCACGGCGACGCCGGTGGTAACAATAAACATGATGGTAGCCACCCAGTTGATCGGGGCTTTTTCCTGATGTGCTGGTTTGCTCATAAATAACCCAGTTATCTGATTACAACTCAATCAGTGTAGTGGTGCTCCATTACACTAGTGCGTCATGATACCGGATTCTGGGATGAAAGACCGGATAAATGCCCGGGCCACATCATTGTTTCGTGTAAATTTCGCCCGCTTTTGGCCCGTTTCATAGCAATGTTTCCTGCAAGGCAAGAATATCGGCCATTTGTGAACGGCCAAAAACGAAAAAACCGCGCCTGAGCGCGGTTTTTATTACGGCAACTGTGAATCAGCCACCGAAGTCATCAAGCATGATGTTTTCTGGTTCTACGCCCAGGCTCAACAGCATGTTGATCACCGACTGGTTCATGATTGGCGGCCCACACATGTAGAACTCGCAATCTTCTGGTGCCGGATGATCCTTCAGGTACTGTTCGTACAGTACGTTGTGGATGAAGCCGGTCAGACCAGTCCAGTTATCTTCTGGCTGAGGATCAGACATAGCCACGTGCCAAACGAAGTTATCGTTCTCTGCGGCCAGCATGTCGTACTCGTCCTGATAGAAGAGTTCACGCAGTGAACGTGCACCGTACCAGAAGCTGATCTTACGCTTAGAGTTCAGACGCTTCAGCTGATCGAAGATGTGCGAACGCATAGGCGCCATGCCCGCACCGCCACCGATGAATACCATTTCAGCGTCAGTATCTTTCGCGAAGAATTCACCGAATGGACCGTATACAGTCACTTTGTCGCCTGGCTTCAGGTTGAACACGTACGAAGACATGATACCCGGGTTGATGCCTTTGCTGCCTGGAGGCGGCGTAGCAATACGGATGTTGAATTTAACAACACCCTTCTCTTCCGGATAGTTCGCCATCGAGTATGCACGGATGGTGTCTTCTTTGTTTACGGCCTTCAGATCGAAGAAGCCGAAACGTTCCCAGTCACCACGGTACTCTTCTTCGATGTCGAAGTCAGAGAAGTTGATTTCATATGGAGGACACTCCAGCTGAACGTAACCACCGGCACGGAAGTCTACGTTTTCGCCTTCTGGCAGAGCCAGTGTCAGTTCCTTAATGAAGGTCGCCATGTTCGGGTTAGATACAACTGTGGTCTCCCACTTCTTAACACCGAATACTTCTTCTGGCACTTCTACTTCCATATCCTGTTTCACAGGAGTCTGGCAAGACAGACGCCAGCCTTCACGGGCTTCACCTTTAGTAAAGTGAGAGGCTTCTGTTGGCAGCATTTCGCCGCCACCTGAAGTCACAACACACTTACACTGTGCACAGGTACCGCCACCGCCACAGGCAGATGACAGAAAGATGTTGTTGGCTGCGAGGGTTGTCAGCAACTTACCACCGGCTTCTGTCTCAACAGTGCGTTCACCGTTAACCAGAATTTTTACCTTACCGGAGTTAACCAGTTTGCTACGGGCACCCAGGATGATGAACACCAGTGACAATACAATCACGGTGAACATCACAACGCCGAGTATGATTTCTATATCCACAATCGACTCCTTACAGTGATACGCCAGAGAATGACATGAAGCCCAGAGACATCAGGCCAACTGTCATAAAGGTAATACCCAGCCCCTGCAGACCTGCTGGTACATCGCTGTACTTCAGCTTCTCGCGGATACCTGCCAGAGCAGTAATCGCGAGTGCCCAACCGATACCAGCACCAACGCCGTATACAGTGGACTCTGCAAAGTTATAGTCACGTTCAACCATGAACAGTGATGCACCCATGATGGCGCAGTTCACAGTGATCAGCGGCAGGAATACACCCAGCGCGTTGTACAGTGACGGGAAGTACTTATCCAGAACCATCTCAAGGATCTGAACCATCGCAGCGATAACGCCGATATAGGTCAACAGACCGAGGAAGCTCAGGTCAACCGTAGCGAAGTCTGCGTTGATCCAGGTCAGAGCGCCTTCTTTCAGCAGGTAAACGTAGATCAGGTTGTTTACTGGTACGGTAATCGCCAGTACCACAACCACGGCTACACCAAGACCAATTGCCGTGGTGATCTTCTTCGAGATTGCCAGGAAAGTACACATCCCGAGGAAGAAGGCCAAAGCCATGTTTTCAACAAAAATAGCCTTAACCAGCAGGCTGATATAATGTTCCATCAGTGACCTCCGCTGTTTTCAGTGTTAGGCAGGATTTTGAAATCTGCTGCTTCAACCTGGTCTTTCTTCCAGGTACGCAGTACCCAGATGAAACCACCAATAATGAAGAACGCAGACGGTGGCAGCAGCAGCAGACCGTTAGACTGGTACCAGCCACCATCGGTGATCAGTGGCAGAATTTCGAAGCCCAGCAGCTTACCCGCACCAAACAGTTCACGGATCACAGCAACAGTGATCAGAACAACTGAGTAACCCAGACCGTTACCGATACCGTCGAAGAAGCTCAGAACCGGTGGGTTCTTCATTGCGAAGGCTTCAGCACGACCCATTACGATACAGTTGGTAATGATCAGACCAACGAATACCGACAGCTGTTTGCTGATTTCGTACGCGTAGGCTTTCAGTACCTGATCCACCACGATTACCAGCGAGGCAATAATGGTCATCTGCACGATGATACGGATGTTGTTAGGAATGTGGTTGCGGATCAGTGCGATACCGAAGTTCGAAAACGCGGTGACCGACGTCAGCGCCAGACACATTACCAGGGTAACCTGCAGACTGGTGGTTACCGCCAGAGCAGAACAGATACCCAGGATCTGAACCGCAATCGGGTTTTTACTGAAAAGCGGTTCGGTCAGAACAGTTTTAATCTGTGACATCTCAGGCCCCCTGTTCTTTCAGTTTGGTTAACAGACTGCCGAATGCCTGGTCGCCTACCCAGAAACGCACGAGGTTACTTACACCACGGCTGGTCAGAGTAGCACCGGACAGGCCATCGACCTGATGTGGGTTGCCTGGTTCAGCCTGACCTTTAACAACGCTGATAGCGACGTCGCCATTGTCGTTGTAGACCTCTTTGCCTTCCCACAGGGACTTCCACTTAGGATTGTCGACTTCACCGCCCAGTCCTGGTGTTTCTGCATGAGAGTAGAAACCCAGACCAACGATGGTATCCATATCGCCCTTCAGAGCGACAAAACCGTACAGAGTCGACCACAGACCATAACCATGAATCGGCAGGATGATTTTCTCGATCTCACCGTTCTTCTCGATCATGTATACCGCAGCGTATTTCTCCAGACGCTTGATGCTTGCTGGGTCATTCTCACCCTTCAGCGCGCTGGACAGCTCAGGCATCTTTGATGACTTACGCTGGTCGAAGTTCTTAGGATCAAGACCTGCTGCTTTGATTTCAGCCAGTTCTGCTTCAGTCGCGAAACGACCTGCTTCCAGATTCACAATACGTGTTGTGATCTGCTTGAACTGCTCTTCAACGCTAACGCCATCCTGCAGCAGACCCGCTGCAGCAAGTACGTTTTTCTTCTTGTCTTCAACCTTGTTGGCCTGCTGCATTGGCTTCAGAGAAACCGCTGCACCAGCAACGATTACCGCACATACAAGACACAGCAGGATGGCAACAATCAGGGTTTTCTGGATGCTGTCGTTATTAGCTGACACGTGCCACCCTCCGTTTAACATTTGCCTGAACCACGAAGTGGTCGATCAGTGGCGAGAACAGGTTAGCGAACAGAATCGCCAGCATCATGCCCTCAGGGTACGCTGGGTTAATAACGCGGATCATCACAACCATGATGCCGATCAGCGCGCCGAAGAACCACTTACCTTTGTTTGTCATGGATGCAGACACAGGGTCTGTCGCCATAAAGAACATACCAAAGGCGAAACCACCAACAACCAGATGCCAGTACCAAGGCATATCGAACAGCGGGTTGGTATCAGAACCAATGCCGTTCAGCAGCAGTGACATAGCCACCATACCGATCATGACACCAGCAACAATACGCCATGCAGCGATGTTCATTACCAGCAGCACTGCGCCACCGATCATGATCGCCAGAGTGCTTACTTCACCCATTGAACCTGGTACAAAACCAAGGAAAGCGTCCATCCAGGTGATACCGGATTCAACCACTTTCTCAACGCCGCCTTCAGCAGCCAGACCCAGTGCAGTTGCACCTGTGTAGCCGTCTGCCGCAGTCCATACTGCGTTACCAGACATCTGAGCAGGGTATGCAAAGAACAGGAATGCACGACCAGTCAATGCTGGGTTAAGGAAGTTCTTACCGGTACCACCGAAGATTTCTTTACCGATCACAACACCGAAGCTGATACCCAGAGCTACCTGCCACAGAGGAATCGATGGCGGTAGTGTCAGAGCAAACAGAACAGAGGTTACGAAGAAGCCTTCGTTAACTTCGTGCTTACGGATGGTCGCGAACAGTACTTCCCAGAAGCCACCAACGATGAAGGTCACCGCATAAACAGGCAGGAAGTAAGCTGCGCCATAAATAAAGTTATCCCAGAGGCTGGCCGCATCGTGGCCTGCGCCACCCAGCATAGCGATCAGCATCTCGCGCCAGCCTTCCATTGGAGTACCGGCACCGGCTGCGATCGCTTCATTCGCTTGCAGACCAATGTTGTACATGCCGAAGAACATGGCAGGGAAAGTACACATCCACACAGTGATCATGATGCGCTTCAGGTCGATGCCATCACGTACGTGTGAAGTGTTGTTAGTTACGCTCGGTGGTGAGTAGAGACCGGTGTCGATCGCCTCATAGAGCGGATACATTTTTTCGAGCTTGCCACCTTTCAGAAAGTGGGGTTCGAGATTATCGAGGATACTACGCAGACCCATGATTAACCCTCCGCTTCGATGGTGGTGAGATTCTTACGCAGAATCGGACCGTATTCGTACTTACCTGGGCAGACAAAGCTGCACAGTGCGAGGTCTTCTTCATCCAGTTCGAGGCCACCTAAGGCAACTGCACTTTCCATATCCTCAACAATCAGCGCACGCAGCAGCTGAGTTGGCAGAATATCGAGAGGCATGATGCGCTCGTATGCACCCACCGGTACCATGGCACGCTCAGAACCATTAGTAGTGGTGGTGAAGTCGAACAGTTTGTTCATCAGCTTGGTGATGTAGATCGGCATCACTGAGAAGCGGTCAAAGCCCGGGCGCAGGTAATGCAGCATCGGACGATCGCGACCTTCTTCCAAAACGGAAATCTGGTTGTGGTAACGACCCAGGAAGCCCAGCTCACCAGACGCAGTACGACCGCCAAATACAGAACCTGAAATCACGCGGTTTTCACCGGTTTTCAGTTCGCCTTTGGTCAGCTCAGTCAGAGAGGCACCAACCTGGGTACGAACCAGACGTGGCTTGTTCACCTGAGGGCCAGCCAGTGCAATAACGCGGTCAGTGCTCAGCTTACCGGTAGTAAACAGTTTACCGATGGCAATCACGTCCTGATAACCCACAGACCAGACAGTGCGGCTGCCGCTCACTGGATGCAGGAAATGAATGTGTGTGCCAGTCAGACCCGCTGGGTGCGGACCTGCAAATTCTTCGGTCTGCTCAACGCCGGCCGTCGGGATAGATGCACCCGCAGCTTTACAGACGAAAGTTTTGCCTTCGCTTAGTCGGCTCAGAACCGTGACACCCTGTTTGAAAGCTTCTGCGTCTGCACTGATCACAACCTGCGGATCAGCTGCCAGCGGATTGGTATCCATCGCGTTGATGAACACAGCCTGTGGACGTGTGCCCACTGCAGGTACTTTCGAAAAAGGACGTGTACGGATAGTGGTCCAGAGACCTGAAGCTACCAGATTCTTTTCTACATCTTCTGCAGAAAGTGCGCCGAGTTGATCGGCTGAATAACTGGTAAAGGTTTCTTCTTCGTTGCCATCGATCTCGATCACAAGCGACAGGAACACGCGACGTTCACCACGGTTAACAGCTTTAACCACACCAGAAGCTGGCGCGGTGTACTGAACACCCTCGGTCTTTTTGTCGGTGAAAACCACCTGGCCCTTCTTAACCCGATCACCTTCCTGTACTGCCATCGTTGGTTTCATACCAACGTAATCCGGACCGATGAGAGCCACCTGAGTGACTTTCTGACCGTCCGAAATGGCCTGTTCAGGATTACCGGTGATAGGTAAATCGAGACCTTTCTTTATGTTGATCATATGCCTCGCCTAATCACAGCTGGATTCTGCCGGCCTGCACATGCTTCGAGACCTTCCTCTGACTGACCAAACGTTGGCCATAGAAAAATGTCCACCTGCACCGTTACAGGAGACAACCCATTTCCCAAGTAAAAAATCGCGGTAAGTATAATGACGCAACTGACTTTTATCCACCGGCGTTACGGCCAATCTGACCCACTACCGACGAAGGGAGTATGCATCACTACCAAATTGTTCAAAGCTTAGACAAAAAAAAGCCGTTGCAAGGGGCAACGGCTTAATTGTCACATTATCCGCGGGACGGATAAGTCGGGTATTCGACGCCGCAGACCTGCTGAGCGATACGAACTACCTGACGGCTATAACCGTATTCATTGTCGTACCATACGTACAGATTAACGCGATTGCCGTTAGCGATAGTCGCTTTAGCATCAACGATACCTGCATGGCCGTTGCCAACGAAGTCAGTAGATACCACTTCTGGAGAGTTAACCCAGTCTATCTGTTTCTGAACGGCAGAGTGCAGAGCCTGATCACGCAGGAAGTCGTTAACTTCTTCTGCAGTTACGTCTTTCTTCAGGTTCAGAGACAGGATCGCCATAGAAACGTTTGGTGTAGGAACACGGATCGCGTTACCAGTCAGCAGACCTTTCAGTTCTGGCAGTGCTTTAGCAACGGCTTTCGCTGCACCAGTTTCGGTGATAACCATGTTCAGCGGAGCGGAACGGCCACGACGGTCGCCGCTGTGGTAGTTATCGATCAGGTTCTGGTCATTGGTGTACGAGTGAACAGTTTCAACGTGACCGTTGTTAATACCGTACTGGTCGTTCATCACTTTCAGAACTGGAGTGATGGCGTTAGTAGTACAGGAAGCTGCAGACAGGATTTTGTCAGATGCTTCGATGTCACCGTTGTTGATACCGTAAACGATGTTTTTCAAATCGCCTTTGCCAGGAGCAGTCAGCAGTACACGCGAGGTGCCTTTTGCTTCCAGGTGCTGCGCCAGGCCAGCTTCGTCACGCCATACGCCAGTGTTATCGATAACCAGGGCATTGTTGATGCCGTACTGGGTGTAATCGATCTCTGCAGGGTTACCAGCGTAAATGATCTTGATGTAGGTGCCGTTAGCAATGATTGCTTCGTTTTCGTGGTCGATGCTGATAGAACCACGGAAAGTACCGTGTACAGAGTCACGACGCAGCAGTGAAGCACGCTTAACCAAGTCATCACCTTTACCACGACGTACAACGATAGCGCGCAGACGCAGACCGTTACCGCCACCTTCTTTTTCGATCAGGATGCGGGCCAGCAGACGACCGATACGACCGAAACCGTACAGAACTACGTCGCGGTTCTCACCCTGATCAGCAGAGTTGCCGCTCAGGCCGCTCAGCTCTTCCGCCAGGAATTCTTTGATATCTTTGCCATTGCCTTCCTTACGGAATTTAACAGCCAGTTTACCCAGGTCGATGTGAGCGCGTGCAACGTCCATCTCTGTCAGGGCTACCAGCAGCGGATAAGTATCCTGTACTGACAGCTCTTCGTTTTCCATGTGACGCACAAAGCGGTGTGCTTTCATCAGGTCGATTACAGAACGGTTAATAACCGGACGACCATATACTGATGAAACAATGCTTTTCTGGCGGTACAGAGAACCGATCAGAGGGATCATAGATTCAGCGATGGTTTCACGGTCCATCCAGTCCTGCAAGCAGGCGTCGCGCATATCTTGGCTCACGGGGTCACCTTACAAAGAAGTTGATTGAGATAAGGGTAAAAAATCGGGCCGTATTATGCCGATTTTACGCCTCCAGCTCAAATGTTTGATCCGGACAAATATCATTCTTCAACGGGCATCATGGAACATCGCCCTTCCAGACGCAGACAGTTAACAGCGCCGGGCCCTTTAGTTACACTAGCGCCCCTAGTCTGTACGCCA
>JAYNJA010000034.1:13164-18493 GCA_038109705.1 Thalassolituus sp.
CAATCAGGCGATTTGGAGCAGGCATGGTCAGCCCGTTACACCCGGAAATTCCCGCAAAAGCCGGCGAACGCCGTTTCTGGGGTCAACTTGAAGGTGCCAGCCAGGCACTCGCACTGGCAACCACTGCTCAGGCACATAAAGGCCTGACACTGGTCATTACAACAGACACCAGTGCCGCGCTTCGCCTCGAAGACGAAATTCGTTTCTTCGCCCCCGAGCTTGCCGTGCTGCACTTCCCGGATTGGGAGATTCTTGCCTATGACGTATTTTCGCCACATCAGGACATCATCTCCCAACGTATTGCCACGCTGAGCCAGCTCCATGACCTGAAACAAGGCGTACTGATTCTTCCGGTCAGCACGCTGATGCATCGCCTGCCGCCGGCCAGCTTTTATCAGGGCCAGACCTTCGCCTTAGATGTTGGTGCCAACTTTGATGTGGATGCCACCCGCAAACGCCTTGAGAACGCTGGCTACCATTGTGTCGATACCGTATACGAGCACGGCGAGTACGCTGTACGCGGTGCCATCATGGATATCTTTCCGATGGGTCAACCACTGCCCTTCCGGATCGAGCTGTTTGACGATGAAATTGAATCTCTGCGTACCTTTGACCCGGATAACCAGCGCACATTAGAGAAAACCGAACAGGTACGCATTCTGCCTGCACGGGAATTCCCGCTGGATACCAGTGCCATCCGCACCTTTAAGGTCCGTTGGTTTGACTTTTTCGATCAGGACCCGAAAGCCTGCAGCGTCTATACAGACGTTACCCAGGGTATTGCTCCTGCCGGTATCGAGTACTACCTGCCGTTGTTTTTCGACGAAGATCTGGGCAACCTGTTTGACCATCTGCCGAAGAACACATTAGTTATCCACGATGCCTCGGTAGAAGACGCAGCAACGCATTTCCGCAGCGATGTGGAATCCCGTTATGAGAGCCGCCGCTACGATATTCAGCGCCCTATCGTGGCTCCTGCACAGCTGTTTCTGGCTCAGGATGAAATTTTCCGCAGCCTGAATGATTACCCACGTATTCAGTGGCACCTGAAAGACCTGCCCGAACGCGCAGGCAGCGTTGCCTACGAAACACGTTCTCTGCCTGACCTTAGTGTCGACTCCCGCGCCGATCAGCCTCTGGCACGCCTTCAACAGTGGCTCGCCGATACTAATGGTCGCGTGCTTTTCTGTGTTGAATCTGCCGGTCGTCGCGAAGCATTAAAAGAAATGCTTGGGCGCATTAAAGTCTACCCAGAAGAATTCGATAGCTGGCCCGAAGCCGTTGCCGCAGAAAATCAGTGTGGCATGGTCATCGCGCCGCTGGAGAAAGGTGTCAGCATCGGCTCTGAACTGCACCTCGTCACCGAAAATGAGCTGTTTGGTCAGCGTATCCGCCAGACCCGTCGTCGTCAGAAGCAGAAGACCGACAGCGAGATGGTTATACGTGATCTGTCTGAGCTGAAAGAAGGCGCGCCGGTGGTTCACCTCGACCACGGCGTAGGCCGTTATCTGGGCCTGCAGACCCTCGATGCTGGCGGCCAGGTGAATGAGTTTGTGGTGCTGGAATACTCCGGCAACGATAAGCTCTACGTACCAGTGGCCAACCTGCATCTGATTTCGCGCTATGGCGGTGGCGAACAGGAACAGGCTCCGATCAATAAGCTCGGCACTGATAAGTGGTCAAACGCAAAGCGTAAGGCCGCTGAAAAAATCCGCGATACCGCTGCTGAGCTGCTGGATATCTATGCCCGTCGTCAGGCACGTAAAGGCTTCGCCTTTGATGAGCCAGATTCTGACTACGAGCGCTTTGCTGCTGGCTTCCCATACGAAGAAACCCCAGACCAGCAAACCGCCATTGAAGCAGTGATTGGCGATATGTGCTCGCCACGCCCGATGGACCGCCTCGTCTGTGGTGATGTGGGCTTTGGTAAGACCGAAGTGGCGATGCGCGCCGCCTTTATGGCCGTTCAGAGCGGTAAGCAAGTCGCCGTATTAGTTCCAACCACCCTGCTCGCCCAGCAGCATTATCAAAACTTCGCCGACCGCTTTGCCGAATGGCCGGTAAAGGTTGATGTTCTGTCGCGTTTTAAATCCGCCAAAGAAACACAGGCCGCACTGGATCGCATGCTGGAAGGCAAAACCGACATCGTCGTCGGTACCCACAAGCTGCTGCAGAAAGACGTGCAGTTTGATCATCTCGGCCTATTAATTATCGACGAAGAGCACCGTTTTGGTGTCGCTCAGAAAGAGAAAATCAAAGCCTTGAGAGCCGAGGTCGATATTCTGACCTTAACCGCCACGCCAATCCCACGAACGCTGAACATGGCCATGGCGAGTATCCGTGACCTGTCGATCATCGCTACGCCGCCGGCAAAACGCCTGAGTGTGAAGACCTTTGTACGCCAACAGGACGAAGCCACGACCAAAGAGGCCGTGCTGCGTGAAATTCTTCGTGGCGGTCAGGTGTACTACCTGCACAACGAAGTAAAAAGCATCGAGAAGACCGCTCGCGAACTCAGCGAAGCCATTCCAGAAGCACGTATTGGTGTGGCGCATGGCCAGATGTCGGAGCGTGAACTCGAAAGCGTGATGAGCGACTTCTACCATAAGCGTTTCAACATGCTGGTGTGTACGACGATTATCGAAACCGGTATCGACATCCCATCAGCGAACACCATCATTATTGAGCGCGCTGATAAGTTTGGCCTGGCGCAGCTGCACCAGTTGCGTGGCCGTGTCGGTCGTTCACACCATCAGGCTTACGCTTACCTGCTGACGCCGCCACCAAAACAGTTAACCAAAGATGCCGAGAAACGCCTTGAAGCGATTTCGGCGGCACAGGATCTGGGTGCCGGCTTTATGCTCGCTACCCAAGACCTTGAGATCCGTGGTGCTGGTGAGCTGTTAGGCGATGAGCAGTCTGGCCAGATCGAAACCATTGGCTTCACGCTCTATATGGAAATGCTGGAGCAGGCCGTTAATGCTATCCGCTCCGGCAAAGAGCCGTCTGTTGATCTGGCTGCTACCCACGGCGCAGATGTAAACCTGCATATTCCAGCGCTGATTCCGGAAGATTATCTGCCTGATGTGAATGGTCGCCTGACGCTGTATAAGCGTATCGCCAGCGCCAAAGACGATCACGCTCTTAAAGAGCTCCAAGTAGAGATGATCGACCGTTTCGGGCTGTTGCCAGAACAGGTGAAGAACCTTTTCCGCATTGCGTCACTCAAATTCAGCTTACAGCCATTAGGCATTGCCCGCCTGGATGCCAATGACAGCACAGGTCGTATTGAATTCAGCCGTGATACAGAGATCAACCCGTTCACTATGATCAAGCTGGTGCAGACACGCCCGGATGCCTATAAACTGGATGACGGAAATTCCCTGCGTTTCTATGCCCGCATGGATACGCTGGATCAGCGCTTCCGTGTCATTGAACAGCTCCTTACCGATTTACAGAAGGACCCCAATTCGTGAAAACCCTTGCCCTGGTACTCTCCGGTCTGCTGCTGTCTGCGACCGCACAGGCATCTGAACGGTATCGCGTTGAGCTGATGATGTTCGCCTATATCGACGAAAACGCTGCTCGTGAAGAGCACTGGCCACTGTTGAAACAGCGTGCAGACGCCGAAGAAGCTGCCATTCAGGCCGCACTAGCGGAAGAAGCTGATGCGGAGGCTATTTTCACCGGCGAGAGCGAAGTTCTGGCAACAGAAACACCCCTGAGTGAAAACACCCAGGCTTCTGAAAATACTCCAGAAAGCGACTCAGGTATTGAAAGCCCTGACGAGCTATCTGGCGAAAACCTGCCTGTCGCTGAAGAGCAAAGTGGCCAGCAATACCTGCCGGTAGCAAATCTGGAGTTCGCCAACGCAGCCGAGCGCTTTGGTTACCGCAGCGATATCAAGATAGTCTGGCATCAGGCCTGGATCGAAGAGCTGCAGGATGCAGAAAACGCGCAGCCTCACCCTGTTGAAGCCAGTTACGAAGAAGAGAACTTCCGCGTTATTGTAAAAGGCAATGTCCGCGTGCACCGCAGTCGCTACCTGCATTTCACTCCGCAACTGGAAGTTGATCAGGAAATTTTCACACTACCTGATCCAGAACCTACGCCCGTTGTTATTCCTGTTGAAGTTACAGAGAGTACTTTTCAGTCCTATAACACGGCCCAAACATTCAGCACTGGTCTGGTTAATGGGCAGATAAATAACGAGAGCGCTCCTCCGATTTTTCCGGAGGTGTCTATTACGCCACCGCCACAACCAGAGTGGCTACCATTGCGGGCTGCGGAAGTTACCCTCAGTCGTCGTATGCGAAGTGGCGAACTGCATTACCTCGACCACCCTCTGCTCGGTATGGTGATCCGCGTGACACCGTATGAGGAACCTGAAGTCTCCGCAGACTCAGTAGGTTCTGATTCTGAAAATCAGCAGTAAGACACAAAAAAAGCGCAGGCTGAATTCAGCCTCCGCTTTTTTTTGTTTAGTCCGAATCAACCAGATTCAGAAAATGCGCGATCACTGCATCTTAGTCAGCGACGCAGCAACCAGATCACGTACCTGCCCCATACCGGTATTAATCACGGCCGTGATCTCTTCCATGGTGATTATGTCATCACTCTTACCCGCCGCCGGGTTAACTACCAGACATACACTGGCGTATGGAATATTCAGTTCACGGGCAAGCGCAGCTTCCGGCATCCCTGTCATACCAACCAGATCACAGCCGTCTTTTTCCAGGCGATTAATCTCAGCAATGGTCTCAAGACGCGGGCCCTGTGTCGCCGCGTAAACACCAAAATTACAGATATCCAGATCAATATCAGCAGCACCTGAAATAAGTGCCTGACGCACACCATCATCATATGGATGTGTCAGATCAATATGCTCCAATGGCAAGTACTCACCATCAAAGAAGGTGTTTTCACGGCCCCAGGTATAATCCACCACCTGATCCGGCACGACGATACGACCCGAGCCCATGTCGGCATGAATTCCACCCACAGCGTTCACCGCAATAATGTGAGTCGCGCCAAGCTCTTTCAGCGTCAGCAGATTCGCCCGGTAATTTACCTTGTGGGGTGGAACCTTATGAGGGTGGCCGTGACGGGCAAGAAATAAGACCCGCTGGCCATTCCAGGTACCTTCAGAAACAGGAGAAGATGGCGTACCTAAAGCAGTCTCCAGCTCATGTACTTGGGTAATTTCAGGGCCATCGAGTTCAGTAAGGCCGGTGCCACCAATAATGGCAATACAGGGAGTCGGAGTAGCAGTCACAATTCGGCTACCAGAAAATAGATTCAGATAAATTCAGATTCCTGCAAACGATCA
>JAYNJA010000035.1:0-15540 GCA_038109705.1 Thalassolituus sp.
TGGCCTCAGCCGTGCCTTTAATAATATGGGCTTAAAAGTCGCGCCTTTTAAGCCACAGAATATGGCATTAAACAGCGCCGTCACCGAAGACGGTGGTGAAATCGGCCGGGCTCAGGCACTGCAGGCCAAAGCAGCCCGGGTACCGGCACATACCGATATGAACCCAGTGCTGCTGAAGCCCTCCTCCGATACCGGCGCACAGGTCATTATTCACGGTAAAGCCATCACCGATATGGAAGCGGCGGCCTACCACGACTACAAAACCACGGCGATGTCTGCGGTACTGGAAAGCCACCAACGCCTGAGAGAGCAATATCAACTGATTGTGGTGGAAGGTGCAGGCAGCCCTGCCGAGATTAATCTACGCGACCGCGATATTGCCAATATGGGCTTTGCTGAAGCCGTCGACTGCCCGGTGATCATCATTGCCGACATCGACCGGGGCGGCGTATTTGCGCAATTAGTCGGTACTCTGGAGCTGCTGTCTCCGTCCGAGCAGGACCGGGTCATGGGATTTGTGATCAATCGCTTCCGTGGTGATATCGGGCTGCTGCAGTCAGGACTCGACTGGCTGGAAGAGCGCACCGGTAAACCGGTGTTAGGCGTTCTGCCCTACCTGCATAACCTCAGCGCTGCTGCTGAAGATGCCATCGAGATTCAGCAGAAAACCGGTGACGATGTACGCATAAGAATTCAGGTGCCGGTGTTCCCACGCATCAGTAACCACACTGACTTCGATATGCTGCGCGAGCATCCTCAAGTTGATATGCAGTATGTCCCACCCGGCGAGCCGATAAAGCCCTGTGATCTGATTATTCTGCCGGGCAGTAAAAATGTACGGGCCGACCTTGCGGCATTGCGCCAGCATGGCTGGGACAATCAGATTGCCCGTCACCTGCGCTACGGCGGCAAGGTACTCGGCATCTGCGGTGGCTATCAGATGTTAGGTGAAAAAATAGACGATCCGCAGGGACTCGAAGACACTGCCGGATCAAGCGTTGGCCTTGGTTATTTGCCTATAAGCACCGAAATGCACCCGGCCAAAGATCTGCAGAATAATCAGGGACGTCTGAGCTTCGCTGATGCGCCCGTCACTGGCTACCAGATCCACGCCGGGCGCACTGTGTATACCGCCGAAAACATTGAGCCGTTTACGCTGCTTTGTAGCGTCGGCGAAAACAGCGGCATTCAAACACACCGCCCAGAAAAAAAAGACGGCTGCATCAGCCCGGATGGTCAGATCGCTGGTACCTACCTGCATGGCGTATTTGATACGCCAGAGGCATTGCAGGCGATTATGCGCTGGGCCGGCGCCGACACCGAATTACTTTCCACTTATGAACAACATCAGGAAGACGCTCTCGATCGTATCGCCAGCGCGTGCGAGCAGCACCTTGATCTTGAGCGACTGCTGTCTTTTACCGATTTATCAGGACCAGACAATGACTGACTCTCAACAGAAGAATGACAAGACCAACGAGCAACTGAATCAGGAACATAAAGAACGCATGCAGAAAACGCAGAAAGAAGTGCGTGAGCGTGTGAAAGCCGCCCAGGAAGAGCGTGGCACCCTGATTGTGATTACCGGCAACGGCAAAGGAAAATCGACTTCAGGCTTCGGGACTGTTGCCCGTACCGTCGGCTACGACCTGAAGGCGGCCGTCGTGCAGTTTGTAAAAGGCACCTGGCCCTGTGGCGAGCGCGACCTGCTGAAAAAGCTCGGTGTCCCTTTCCATGTGATGGGTACAGGTTTTACCTGGGACACCCAGGACCGCGAAAAAGACATCGCGGCGGCACAGGAAGCCTGGAAAGCCTGCACCGAACATCTGAAAGACCCTGATCTGTATCTGCTGTTGATGGATGAGCTGACCTACATGCTCAATTACGATTATCTGGATACCGAAGAAGTGCTCAACGCACTGAAAAATCGCCCGGAAAATATGACCGTCGTGATTACTGGTCGTGGCGCACCACAGGCACTGATCGATATTGCGGATACCGTCAGCGAAGTACAGCCGGTGAAACATGCCTTTGAAGCGGGTATCAAAGCACGCAAAGGGATCGACTGGTGAAATTGATCAGTAAAGACTTATTGCCACCTCTGCTGCTCACACTGGGTGTATCAGGGATCGCATCCGCTGCTGACACTGAGTCAGCGGCACCGCAACGCATCGTCGCGCTGGCACCGCATATCGTGGAGTTGCTTTACAGTATCGGTGCCGGTGAGCAGATCATTGCAACGACGGATTACGCGGACTTTCCGCCTGAAGCTGAGAAGATCCCAAGGGCAGGCTCATACGCCGGCCTACAGGTTGAGAAAATTATCGCGCTGAAGCCCGATCTGATTCTCGCCTGGAAAAGTGGCAATCCCGAGGCTGATCTTCAGCGTCTAGAGAAATACGGCCAGCCGGTTGTCTATTCAGATATCGTCACGCTAGAAGATGTTGCTGTTGAATTACGTCGCCTTGGAAAATTAACCGGGCACAGTGAAAAAGCTGATGATCTGGCAACCTCTTATGAATCTGAACTGGCGCATCTCAGAGAAACCTATTCAAACGCAGAGCCTGTGACTGTTTTTTATGAACTCTGGTCGCATCCTCTGACAACCGTTGCCGCTAACGCATGGCCGCAACAGCAACTGAAACTGTGTGGCGCCGAGAACCCGTTTAAAGATCAACCACAGGACTACCCGCATATCAGCCTCGAGCAGGTAATTACGCAAAATCCGGAGGTTATTATTCAGCCAGATCACAATGGAAAGACAGATATTAACGGCATTGACTGGCAGCGCTGGGCACAGCTGACTGCAGTAAAAGAAGGCCAGATTATTCATCCGGACGCGGATAAAGCTCACCGCATGACATTACGCGCGCTGGAAGCAACCAAGGCTCTATGCGAAGCCATTGATCAGGCCCGCCAGAATAAAACAGCGGCTGACTGAATCGAGCATCACCTGCAAGCATGGAATAAAAATCCAGACAAAAAAAAGGCCTCCAAAGCGGAGGCCCTCAAAGCGATACAAGATCGCTACATTCTCAACACGTCTCCAAAGGATAAGTGCATTCATAGTGACTTCATGACGAAGCCTAATCTGTAGTAAGATTGTATCTATTTGTAACATTGTGTTACAGCAACGATCATTTCCAGACAATTTCTTTAAATCGTGGCCCTTTTAAACCGCGCTTATCTGACAGCCGTTTCAACACAACCCGAACAAAAATCAGTCAGTATGAATTCGTGGCCAGATCAGACTAAAGCGTGCGCCACCTAATTCCGGACTGCGATCCACCTGTGCACGACCACTGTGCCAGTACATAATGCGACGCACGATAGATAAGCCAAGGCCATAACCACCTGATGCTCGTGTCCGGCTGTCATCAAGACGTGCAAACGCACTGAATACACGATCCCAGTCTTCCTCTGGAATCCCTGGACCATCGTCTTCGACATCAACCCGACAGATGTCATCCGATACACTGCAATGCACCTTCACCCGACTTTTAGCATAACGGCCTGCATTCCCAACAAGATTCTGAATCGCCCGGTGCACGTAACGCGGTTCAACTTCAGACTGCGGGAAGCCGTCTGGGGGGGTACCTTCGTAGGTAACTGTTACATGTTCAGGCGGTCGGGCTTCCCCCACCACCTGCTCAGCCACACCAGCGACGTTCACTTTCTGGAAATCAAGAATCGGCCCACCTTCTTCAAGGCGTGCGTACGTCAGAATTTCATCAATCAGTTCATCCAGCTCCTGAATATCTGCGTCCATACCAGCCAGTTGCTTAGACACAAACGGGTCGTCCATCACCGAATCTTCAATGATCTGAGCACCGAAGCGAATACGTGCCACAGGCGTGCGAAGTTCATGCGACACCGCTCTGACCATCTCCCTCTGAATCGATATCAGGCGCTGTATGTGCTCTGCCATTCGATTAAAAGAAGTACCCAGACGCGCAACCGCATCACCGCCCGACGAATTAACACGGGCATTAAGATGCCCCTGTGACAAACGACTTGTCGCCTGCTCCAGCTTACGCAGCCGGGTTTCGAACGTACTGACTACCCAGTACACCCCAAGACCGATCAGCAGTACCCCAGTAGTCACAATGACAAAGACAGCCCTGAACGAATATGGATCAAACTTTTCGATCGGCCCAAGACGCACAACCGTGCTTTGCCCTGGAACTTTCAGCAGTGCTTCTGCTGTGCCTCCCCCAACGGAGAAACGTACCAGTACATCACCATATTGCATGCGGGCCGCATCCGAATCGGAAACGGTAATCAATGCCATATCAGTGACGGATAAGGGATAGCCGAAATGTGGCTGCACCCGCTCCAGAAAGTTCTCAAGCGGTTCATTAGCCGCCAGCCACATTTCAACCAGCAGACTCGCAGTAGCACGGGCCTGCACCTCTGCTACTTTATCGAAGTAGACATGCAACCAGCGGCCATCGGGCATCGCACTCATCATTGACGCTGTGCGCCCATCACTGGAGACATTCACTATCACCTGGCCACGCTTCAGGCGATTGCGGTCGTATTCATCAGAGGGAGCGTTTTCAAGAGGCTCTACGCGGATACTCGCATCGAAGCGGGATTCGAGCTCCTTAATCGCGCCAGGATCCGCCGTCAGACGTTCACCCATAAGATAGAGGCTGCCACTTGCAACCTCTTCATAGAACTGTGCAGAACGGACCAGGTTCACCAGTTGCAGAGCGGCGGCGCAGAGAATCCCCACCGCCAACAAGGCACCCAAGAGTCCGAAATATACCCGGATAAAAATAGCCGATTACTCCCTCGTCCGGCTCAGAGTTCTTTTACGAACAGATAGCCTTTGCTACGCACAGTTTTAATACGCTTAGGATTCATTGGGTCATCGCCAACCTTTGGTCGGATGCGCGACACCCGGACGTCGATCGAGCGGTCCTGACCATCGTATTCAATTCCACGTAACTGATTAAATATCTCCTCCCGGGTGAGAACCCGACCTGCATTACTGCTGAGTAGCCAGAGCAGGTCAAATTCGGCACTGGTAAGATCGATACTCTCTCCTTCCAGCCAGGCTTCGCGCATGGAGCTATCGACCACCAGGTTACCGAAATTCAGGCGGGACGATGGTGATGATTCATCCATCACTTCTTCCGGGCCGTCACCGACACGACGCAACAGAGCCCTGATGCGTGCCAGCAACACTCGCGGGCGCACCGGTTTAGCGACGTAGTCGTCTGCGCCCATCTCCAGACCCAGCACCTGATCCAGGTCCTCGGTGCGGGCGGTCAACATCAGAATCGGACCTTTGTAATGCGGGCGCACTATCCGACAGACTGCCAGGCCGTCTTCGCCAGGCAGCATCAGATCCAGTACGACCAGGTCCGGCTGCTCGGACTTAATCCGCTCAATGGCTCGACTGCCATCACCTTCTACTGAAACGATCAGTCCGTTACTTTCCAGATAATCCTTAGTCAGGGCCGCAAGTCGCTCGTCGTCCTCAACAATCAGAATTCGCCAGTTTTCTTCCGGACTATGACTGCTCTCGTTCTTTAACATGAAGATCTACCATTCCTAACAATCTTTAACCCTGAACGGGTGCTGCGAAACAGCGCTTTACTCAGCACTGCACAACCATACCTATAACTCTAGACCCTGTTACGCTTTGTTGCATAGTAACAGTCCACATTATTCAAAATTGAGGCCGAATTTGTGCATCAGAAATACGCACATCAGAGCCTGTCAGGGCTGGCTGCAGTTTCCCAGTTGGTGTCCACTACATACGCACAAGTTATCCACAATCCGGCATAGTTAAATTAGTCATCCGAACACTATATGTGGGGTTGAATTCACCCCATCAGCGCATTATCTTGTGGCCCAGTACAAAACCTACATGACGTCAGGGACTTAGCAGGCTTCCGTTGTAAAAACAGCTGAAATGTCAAGCATTAAGACACCGGCGCCGTCAAGGAAAGATGGAGTAGATTCCCCTTGAATACAGGCACAGAAAACATGAACAGTACCCTCAGAGTGACGAAACGCGATGGCAGCCAGGAGCCACTGGATCTGGAAAAGATCCACAAGGTTGTAACCTGGGCAGCGGAGGGTCTTGAGAACGTTTCAGTGTCAGAAGTAGAGTTGCGGGCTCACCTGCAGTTTTTTGACGGCATTCAGACGTCAGAAATCCATGAGACACTGATTAAAGCCGCGGCTGATCTGATTTCTGATGAATCACCGGATTATCAGTACCTGGCAGCACACCTGAACATTTTTCACCTGCGTAAGAAAGCCTACGGCCGCTTTGAGCCGCCAGCGCTGTACGACCACGTTAAAATGATGGTCGAAGACGATCGCTACGACCGTCATCTGCTGGAAGACTATACCCGCGAAGAAATCGAAGCTATGGATGCTTTCATTGACCACTCGCGCGATATGAACTTCAGCTACGCGGCAGTGAAGCAGCTGGAAGGCAAATATCTGGTGCAGAACCGTGTGACCGGTAAGGTCTATGAAAGCGCCCAGTTTCTGTATGTACTGATCGCGGCCTGCCTGTTCGCGTCATACGACAAAGAACGTCGCCTGGATTACATCAAACGCTTCTATGACGCGACCTCGACCTTCAAACTTTCGTTACCAACACCAATCATGGCCGGTGTACGTACGCCAACCCGTCAGTTCAGCTCCTGTGTACTGATCGAAGCGGGTGACAGCCTGGATTCTATTAACGCGACCGCTGGCGCCATTGTTAAATACGTTTCACAGCGTGCAGGCATTGGCATCAATGGTGGCCGTATCCGCGCTCTGGGTAGCCCTATCCGTGGCGGTGAGGCCTATCACACTGGCTGCATTCCATTCTACAAGCACTTCCAGACAGCAGTGAAATCCTGCTCTCAGGGCGGCGTGCGTGGTGGTGCTGCGACTTTGTTTTACCCAATGTGGCACTACGAAGTCGAAAACCTGCTGGTTCTGAAAAACAACCGTGGTGTTGAAGAAAACCGTGTGCGTCACCTCGACTACGGCGTGCAGCTCAACAAACTCATGTACGAGCGCATGATCAAGAACGCCAACATCACCCTGTTCTCGCCAAGCGATGTTCCGGGCCTGTACGACGCCTTCTTCGAAGATCAGGAACTGTTCGAACAGCTCTACGTTAAGTACGAAGCCGATGACAGCATCCGCAAAAAAGTCATCAAAGCCGTCGATCTGTTCTCCATGATGATGCAGGAGCGCGCCAGCACTGGCCGTATCTACATCCAGAACGTCGACCACTGTAATACTCACAGCCCGTTCAATCCGAAGAAAGCACCGGTACGCCAGTCGAACCTGTGCCTTGAGATTGCACTGCCAACCAAGCCGCTGAAAGAAATCAACGACCCGGATGGCGAAATTGCTCTCTGTACACTCGCCGCGTTCAACCTCGGCACCATCGACAATCTCGATGAACTGGAAGAATTGTCCGATCTGATCGTACGTGCACTGGACAGTCTGCTTACTTACCAGGATTACCCTGTGCCAGCGGCACAACGTGCCAGTCTTGCTCGTCGTACTCTGGGGGTGGGCGTTATCAACTATGCGTACTATTTAGCGAAGAACGGCGTGAAATACTCTGACGGCAGTGCCAACGGTGTGACGCACAAAGCATTCGAAGCTATTCAGTACTGGCTGCTGAAGGCCTCTAACCAGCTGGCCAAAGAACAAGGTGCCTGCGAAGCGTTCGCCGACACAACCTATGCGCAAGGCATTCTGCCGATCGACACTTATAAGAAGGAAGTCGACAAATTCTGCGACGAGCCACTGCATTACGATTGGGAACAGCTGCGTAAGGACATCGTTGAAACGGGTCTGCGTAACTCAACCCTGACGGCACTGATGCCATCTGAGACTTCTTCTCAGATCAGTAACGCCACCAACGGTATTGAACCGCCACGTGGTTACATCAGCGTTAAGCAGAGCAAAGACGGTATTCTGAAGCAGGTTGTGCCTGATTACGAAAACCTGAAAGGTCAGTACGAGCTGCTGTGGCAGATCCCGAACAACCAGGGCTACCTGCAGCTGGTCGGTATCATGCAGAAGTTTGTCGACCAGGCAATCTCAGCCAATACCAACTACGATCCTTCGCGTTTCCCGGGAGGCAAGGTACCAATGCAGCAGCTGCTGAAAGACCTTCTGACCGCGTACCGCAACGGCGTGAAAACCCTGTACTATCACAACACTCGTGACGGTATGGAAGATCCGCAGAAAGACGTCCAGAAAGAAGACGATGACTGCGCCGGCGGTGCATGTAAAATCTGATTTAACAGGGAGCAGCTATGGGGCTGCCCCATAGCACGAGATACAGACAGGTAATGGCTTACACAACCTTTAACCGTAAAGAGTTCAACACCTTCGATCAGCCAATGTTTTTTGGTGAGCAGGTGAACGTTGCACGCTACGATCAGCAGAAGCATAAAATCTTCGAAAACCTGATCGAAAAGCAGCTTTCTTTCTTCTGGCGTCCGGAAGAAGTTGACCTGACCAATGACCGTAAGGACTTCATGGATCTGCCGGAGCACGAAAAACATATTTTCGTATCCAACCTGAAGTATCAGACCCTGCTGGACTCAGTTCAGGGCCGTTCACCGAACGTCGCCCTGCTACCGGTTGTTTCTCTGCCAGAACTCGAAACCTGGATCGAAACCTGGTCTTTCAGTGAAACGATTCACAGCCGCTCATACACGCACATCGTACGCAATATCGTACCGAATCCTGCTGTCATCTTTGATGACATCATGAAGAACGAACATATTACCCGTCGTGCTGTGTCTGTAACTGAACATTACGACAGCTTTATCGAACTGGCGAGCTACTACACCCAGCTGGGTGAAGGTACGCATACCGTCAACGGCCAGACGATTGAAGTCAACAAGCGCGAACTGAAACGTCGCCTGTACCTGACCATGGTATCAGTGAACGTACTGGAGGCGATTCGCTTCTACGTCAGCTTCGCCTGCTCTTTTGCATTCGCTGAACGAGCCAAGATGGAAGGCAACGCCAAGATCATCAAGCTCATCGCCCGCGATGAAGCCCTGCACCTGACGGGCACTCAGCATATGCTGCAGATTATGGCTCGCGGCAAAGATGACCCGGAATTCGCGGGCATCGCAGAAGAGTGCCGTGACGACGTAGTACGCATCTTCCGCGAAGCGGCAGAACAGGAAAAAGAATGGGCAGAATATCTGTTTAAAGACGGCTCTATGATCGGTCTGAACAAAGATATTCTGAGCCAGTACGTTGAATACATCACTAACCAGCGCATCGGTGCTCTGGGTTTTGATCCGATTTTCGAATCACGCAACAACCCACTGCCGTGGATCAACGCCTGGCTGAACAGCGACAACGTTCAGGTTGCCCCACAGGAAGCTGAAATCAGCTCCTACCTTGTTGGTGCGATCGACAGCGAAGTTGATACCGCTGATTTCGGTGACTTTGACCTCTGATCAATGACCAACAAACGCAAGGCGCCCCGCGTGGGGCGTCGACGCTGGGTTAAACCCAAAACGGTATTCTCAGACGCCCAGACAGAAATGCTTCTGCCAGGCGGCAGTACCACCCAGCTTGAGATGGATCTCGGCGAGCCCGAAAGCGCTGAAATCATCTACTCTCCCAATGCACCAGTACCGGCCCCTGAGATTGAGCAGGGTGATCTTTTCGGCTATCTGGCAGAATCTCCGGAACCTACGCCTCAGGTTGTGTTCGAAGGCATGGAAAAACCGGCCTTTGCCATCCAGTTTGCTGACGGTCGCAGTGCTCAGTTTCAGCACGCCAGCAGTTTGCTGGAATCGTTAGAGGCTCAGGATATTCACCTTGAGTATCAGTGCCGTGAAGGCTACTGCGGCAGCTGCCGCGTCACACTGGTCGAAGGTGAGGTTCACTACACGGAAGAGCCCATGGCATGGATTGATGATAATGAAATTCTGCCGTGCTGCTGTATCCCTAAAACAGCCCTACGCTTGCAATAACACTCAGGCTTCCGTAGCCTCTCTTATTAATCTTATACATTCCCTGTACAGAGGACATTATGGCACTTGATTTTCCAGCAGTAGGCCAGGCGGCTCCAGACTTCACTACCCTGAATCAGCGTGAAGAAGAAGTGACTCTGAGCAGCCTCAAAGGTAAGAAGGTCGTACTTTATTTCTACCCGAAAGCCATGACCCCAGGCTGTACTGTTCAGGCATGTGGTCTGCGCGATACACAGGCTGAGTTGGAAAAACGTAATGTCGTTGTGTTTGGCCTGAGCCCGGATGCGCCGAAACGTCTGCAGAAGTTCATTGATCGCGATGAACTGAACTTTGACATGCTGTCTGACGAGGACCACGCCATTGCTGAACTCTACGGTGTGTGGGCAATGAAGAAATTCATGGGCCGCGAATTTATGGGTGTTCACCGCATCACCTTCGTTATCGATGAAGACGGTAACCTCGCTCATATCATGGACAAGGTGAAGACCAAGTCTCACCACGACGATCTGCTGGCTGTGCTCGACAGTCTGTAAAAGCTGCGCATCTGTGTACCTACGCTTCGATGTAAGCAACACAGAACTCTGATCGGCGTCACATAATTTACATACTGATACAATCTTCCGGGCCAGAGCCAAGTACACTCACTGTAAATACTCTGGCCCACCGAAGGAAAACACCATGCCTCGCAAGAATGTAGATCAATGGCTCGTCGAATACGGCGTCAGCCACCAGAACCCGATCAACAAGGCGATCCACTGGATTTGTGTACCGCTGATCTATCTGGTTATTTTTGCGCTCCTGTGGGAAATTCCTCAGCCCGGCTGGATGGAAAGCATCCCACTGTTCAACTGGGCAACTGCCGGCATGCTTTTCACTATGGGCTTTTACTACCGCCTGTCGCCTTCTCTGGCGAAAGGTCTGGGCGTACTCACTCTGCTCTGCCTGATCGCCATCGTGGCCTACGAATATATCTGGGAGACACCACTCTGGCTGACCTCAGTTATCGCTTTTGTGATTCTCTGGATCATGCAGTTTGTCGGGCATCACATTGAGGGGAAGAAACCATCCTTTCTCAAAGACGTTCAATTTCTGCTGATTGGCCCAGCCTGGGTAATAGCGTTTATCTACCGTAAGCTGGGTATCGCCTACCAATAACGGGGTCTCTCAAGAGCAACCTGTCTATCCTGACTGTTATGTATACAAGTGGATAACCGGCCCCTGTCGACCATTGGCCGGGGTGGGATGATCCGTTATCTTCTCCTGAGGAAAACACACCTCAGGGACTCTCAATGCGCCTTTCTTCCCGGAACTGGGCTTTTCAAAATCTGACGACTCGTAATCTGGCTTCTCAACATATCCCTAAACGCCAGGGTGGCTTCTCTACGCTGCAGACGACCACTGCGATTCTCCTCTCCGGTGTACTCGGCGGCACAGCCGCACATTATCTGCCAGACATGGTTGATCACGCAGACCGGGAGGTAACCCGCTACGCATCCTCCGCCGAGGCGACCCACCAGATCGTCTGGGAAACCTATGAAAAAGCTCAGGGCGCAAATGCTGATCCGCAAAACAGGCCGGAACCCGTGCGGGTTGGTTTTACGGCCATAGATGACCTTGTCGCTTCCCCACTGGGCACGTACTGTTTCAACGCTGACAATCCTGCAGACTCACTGCATGACTGCACTGTTGCTACTGCAGAGTAAGAACAGAACAAACATAGAATAAACCCAGTATAAGGAACTCCCTATGACCATCGCTTATTGGTGTGTCCTGGCTGCTGCCATGATGCCATTTGCATTTACCGGAATCGCTAAATTCAGTGGCGGCCGTTACAACAACTACTCACCACGTGAATTTCTTGAAAAACAGGAAGGCTTCCGTAAGCGCGCTCACTGGGCTCAGCTGAACAGCTTTGAAGCCTTTCCGATGTTTGCTGCCGCAGTCATCATCGCTCACCTGACGGGTGGCGAACAGGGCTACATTGATACTCTGGCAATGGCCTTTATCGCCATTCGTGTAGTTTACGGAGTGATGTACGTGGCAAACCTGGCAGCCTTACGCACACTCGTCTGGACTGCAGGAATTGCCTGCGTTATCGCACTCTTTGCAGCGGGCGCCTGAGTAAATCTGAAGGCCAGACTCAAGCCGTCAGGGTCTGGCCGCGTAATTTGTAGCAGTAGGACGGATTACAATAGATCACAATCTGACGGCCTTTATCCGGTGTCTCGATCATATACAGATCATTGAAGCCGGGAGAACGCTCAGAAAACATCGTATTAATCAGAACCTGTGCCTGAAGATTACTGGTTCCAACAGGCAGAGCCTCGGGATTTAATGCGGGTATAACCTGTGCAGTGCTGGCCATCAACGCAGTTGTTGCGGCAAAAATTAGGTATTTCATACTACCCTCCTCACTGACTTATTTTCAGTATAGGAAAGCTTTTTCAGCCCGTTCAGGAAATAACGTTGATTTTCGTTAACGGATCACACAGACATAAAAAAACCCGTCAACACTGACGGGTTCATCACACATTATCTGAACATTGCCCTATTGATCAGGCACTCTGACGACGCATAGATACCAGCAATTCAGCTTCTGCGCGGGCAACACCAAGGCTATCAATCAGATCTTCAACCGTGGCTCCCATGCCAGCAAGTCGGGATGCCTGTTCAAAGCGATTGTCCTGCTGCTGCGACAATGGCACTGCTTTTTCTGCTTTGGCGGTACGCACTTCAACCTGCTTAATACGACGCCCAAGACCGACCGCACTGCGGGTAACCGCTTCCTGCCCCTGCTCTAGTCGAAGGATCTTTTCTTCCAGCTCCCGCGTATCTCTGGCCTGCTGCCGACGCAGCGCAATTATAAAGAAAGCAGCGCCGCACAAGACGGCAAAGTTACCGATCAGTAACCAATGAACCAGAGATAATGTTGGCATAGCAGACTCCTGTGGAACGGGCCTTATAACCCGTGCAGTTCAGTCCACTCTTCGTCGGTCATCAGCTTCTCAAGATCAACCAGAATAAGTAGCTCATCATTCTTATGGCAGACGCCCTGAATGAATTTCGCACTTTCCTCGTTGCCGACGTTTGGAGTGGTTTCAATTTCTGACTGTCGCAGATAAACCACTTCAGCCACCGCATCGACGAGGATACCCACCACCTGATTCTCAGCTTCGATAATCACGATCCGGGTCTGATCGGTAGTATCCGCAGTAGGCAGCCCGAAACGCTGTCGCGTATCAATCACTGTCACCACGTTACCACGCAGGTTAATGATGCCAAGCACATACGCCGGAGCCCCCGGCACTGGTGCAATTTCGGTATAACGCAGTACTTCCTGAACCTGCATTACGTTAATACCGTACGTTTCGTTTTCCAGTCGGAAGGTGACCCACTGAAGGACCGGATCTTCCACACTTTTACTGGCAATCGCTGACATAAAACATCCTCGCTAAGAAAGGCCGATGCCTGACTGTGTCAAAAACACTACAAACCTTTCTTAACTATAGATCAGAGCACAAAGTGTACCAGCCGATTGGAAGGATTTTTTGTAAGCGAAAGAAATCAGGCTGAGCGACGGGAATCAAGCAGCCCTATCAGGCCCGACACATCAAGTAGCGCACACATTTCTGAAATAACCGTACCCGCGAGCCACGGACGACGACTGACATCAGAGCGCCATTTAATTGACTCAGATACCAGCGTGACCGTATCGACAATTTCCTGACACGCGAGAGCCCAGGGGGCACGATCTAGCTGAATAAGAAAATCATAACCTTCATCCGCCAGTGACACCTGGCGTTCAGGCATAATCAGACGGGCACTGTCGACCACAGTCAGCTTCTGACCATCTGCCTGCCAGACCCCCATTGACCAATCTGCCTGACCGAACAGCGGAGTCACCTTATCATCGGAGGGATAAACACCTCCAAGCATAGATAACGGAATAGCCAGCTTCAGCCCACCCACTTTAAAGATCAGGCATTCCACTCCCTGAGCAGAGTCCCAGGCAAGTATGGGCTTAGCCTGAACCTCAGGAACGGAGCCCTCAGTTTGCATTGCGGGTTCCGGTGGTAGTGTCTCGCCCAGTGACATATCAGCAACAACAGAATCGGGCTCCACCGGTTCTTTCAGTGCCTCTGCATAAGGATCCCAATCCTGAATTTCCTCAGGCAAGGTTGTCAGCGTCGTGACGCTTCCAAGCAGCGGCTCCGCAGCCAATAGCTCAGGATGATTGTCCGAGATGGGTTTCGTCTGCGCAGCTTTTGTCCTGGTTTCCGCAGCCCTGATTTCAGTACTGGAATGTTGCTTCCCGTAAACAGAGGCAAACGGCTTTCTCACCCGACTTTCCGTTGCCACAATGAGCAACTGATCAAGATAATCCTGCAATACGCCCGTGACCTGGTTTTCTTCCCGGGTCAGAGTTTCCTGTTTACGCACTGCATTGGCATCCTGATGTTCAGACATTCAGTACTCCACGACATACCTTGAGGATATGTTCACGCACTTTTCCATGGGTCAGATTCGCAGACAACGATAACAACTCAAATGCGGTGATCAGATTATTCGCTGCATTGGCATGCAACTGCGGCGAATACAGAGGAATCATCCGGTAGCCTAGCGGTACTGTATCACATAGCTTCACACAGGCTTCTGTGACTACTTCAAGCGGATCATCACTTGCTTCTGGTATGGCCTCCAGTGCTTTGGCTATTGGTGTATCTTCCGCCACGGTAAGACCGCCACTGGCAAGAAGACTGTCAAAATAGCCAAGTAGAATATCGGTATTTTCAGCCATCACTTCGCATCCTTATCGATGTGAGCCAGCAAGTGGCGATAGGCTCTGACACCGCGGGTTTCTGCATCCAGCTGATGCGGAAATATGCCCTGATGACTAGCATCTCGCAGACGGGTATCAACGGGAATCGCTTCATCCCACAGGGACGTCTGATACGTGCGCCGCATTTCTTTCAGACTGGTTAAAGACGCTGACGTGCGACGATCGAACAGAGTCGGGACAATACAATACGGCAGCTGACGCTTCTGCGACTTCATCACCATTTCGAGAGTATGAACCATCCGCTCCAGTCCCTTTAATGCCAGGTGCTCTGTCTGAGTTGGGATGACCAGTTGCTGACAGGCTGCCAGTGCATTAACCAGCAGTACTCCAAGAATTGGAGGGGTATCCAGCAAAGCGTAATCAAAGTCGTCCCAGAGCTGAGCCAGGGTACGCGCCAGCACCAGGCCCATTCCATCCTGACCACTGACCTGACGTTCCAGAGTCGCCAACGAAGTCGTCGCTGGCAACATGAAAACATTATCATGCGCCGTCGGCTTCAGCGTTTCACGAATATAATCAATATTACGCCAGCGCTGTTCAAAAAAAAGATGGTAGAGGCTACGGTCCAGACCATCCGGATCCTGGCCGAAATAACTGGTAAGCGAGCCATGAGGGTCCAGGTCGACGAGCAGTACCCGCTTCCCTTGTGCCGCCAGAAGCCCTCCGAGGGTGACGACCGACGTGGTTTTACCTACGCCGCCTTTCTGATTGGAA
>JAYNJA010000035.1:15550-18275 GCA_038109705.1 Thalassolituus sp.
GACCAGATTCTCACATTGCCGTTCCTTTAACCTGTGATCCTCGCTGATAAACTCCATTGAGAAGAATCGCGTAGTTCACGTTCGCTGAAAAATGTATATCAGCCTGTTATATTGCAAAAACCGTGTCAGTCTGCGAGCGCAGGAAAGAAATATCTGGAAAACCGGGAATATTTCATCACTTTATTCCCATTGGTATTCATTTGGTGGGATTTTCAGCCGCCGTCTGGTCGTTTGCCATCGAGAGAGCGGCAACAAACTGCCGTCAGGTATCAGAAGCTATATGCTTTCCCAGCCCCACCAATGGCATAATCCGATCCGCCAGACCAGATTTAATAACAGCCATTGGCATCCCAAAAATGACACAGCTTTCCTCATCCTGTGCCCATATATGCCCACCGACCTCTTTGATCAATCGGGCACCTTCTTTTCCGTCTGAGCCCATACCTGTCAGTACAATACCCAAGACCTTACTGCCGTAATGTTTCGCTGCAGACGCAAATGCAATATCCACGCTTGGGCGATAATTAATGCGCTCATCACTTTCACGGATATGGATCACTCCGCTACCGCGTTTATCAACCATCAGCTGCATCCCGCCAGGAGCCACATAAACATGACCTGGCTGAAGTATGTCACCCTCGACCGCCTCTTTAACCGACAGCCCACTGAGATTATTCAAGCGATCGGCAAATGCTTTGGTGAATGACGCTGGCATATGCTGCACAATAATAATCGGTTTACGAAAACCCGTCGGAATTTCGCGGAAAACAGACTGAAGAGCGGCGGGTCCGCCGGTCGAGGTGCCAATCACAACCAACTCGATATCACGCAGCTTCTCACCCGCAGGTGAAGCAGCTCTGCTGACAACATTAACCGCAGCGGCGACCTGTGATCGTGCAACCGCGATAATTTTGTCAGTCAGGGTACGACGAATTTCCTCAGAATTTCGTGCGATCGCATCAAAGTTTTTAGGTAGAAAATCGACAGCGCCAGCATCAAGTGCATCAAGTGTGACCCGAGCTCCCTCAAATGTCAGAGATGAGAACATCAACACCGGAACGGGTCGCGCAGCCATGATCTGGCGGACAGCGGTGATGCCGTCCATGACAGGCATTTCATAATCCATGGTGATGACATCTGGCTTCAGGCGATTATTCAGTTCAACCGCCTCACGCCCATTCTCCGCAACACCAACAACCTCCATACGGCTGTCGGCGTTGATGATGTCAGACACCCGGCGGCGGAAAAATCCAGAATCATCCACCACCAGAACCTTCAGTGTCATAAGTATCCCTGCAATATATTACGCTGCGCTGGACTGACGGCTTGCATAACGGGCCAGCATACTCGGAATATCCAGAATCAGAGCAATACGACCATCACCAGTAATCGTTGCGCCAGCCATACCCGCTGTACCATGTAACATTTTGCCCAATGGTTTAATCACCACTTCTTCCTGGCCGATCAGCTGATCGACAACGAATCCCACTTTTTTGTTTCCTACAGAGACCACAACGACATGGGCACTTTCATCCGCCCGGGCGCGCGATTCTCCTTTTACCAACCAGCGTTTGAGGTAAAAGAGTGGAATAGGCTTTTCACGCACGACCACGACTTCCTGACCATCCACCACGTTGGTCTGAGTCAGATCCAGGTGGAAAATCTCATTCACGTTAACCAGAGGGAACGCAAATGCCTGATCTTTCAGCATCACCATCAAAGTCGGCATAATTGCCAGCGTCAACGGAACTTTAATGCTGATCGTTGTGCCTTCACCTTTGATCGAATCAATAGCGATGGTGCCGTTCAACTGGGTAATTTTGGTTTTCACCACGTCCATACCCACGCCACGACCCGAGACATCGGAAATCTGTTCTTTAGTGGAAAATCCAGGAGCGAAAATCAGATTGAAACATTCAACATCGGTCAGTCGATCCGCTGCGTCCTGATCCATTACGCCTTTTTCAACGGCCTTACGACGCAGAACATCGGCGTCCATGCCCGCACCGTCATCCTGAATGCGAAGCAGGATATGATCGCCTTCCTGCTCCGCAGAGAGAATCACAGTACCTACCCGGTTTTTTCCGCCCTCTTCACGCACATCCGGTAATTCAACACCGTGGTCAACAGAGTTACGTACCAGGTGAACCAGTGGGTCAGCCAGAGCTTCAACCAGGTTCTTATCCAGGTCAGTCTCTTCGCCACGGAGTTCGAGATTAATTTCTTTTTTCAACTGCCGGGCAAGGTCACGTACTACCCGAGGGAACCGACCAAACACTTTTTTGATTGGCTGCATCCGGGTTTTCATAACCGATGCCTGTAGATCGCCAGTAACGACATCGAGATTAGCTACGGCTTTCGCCATAGACTCGTCACTACTCTTCAGACCGAGACGTACCAGTCGATTGCGTACCAGCACCAATTCACCGACCATATTCATAATGTCGTCAAGGCGTTTGGTGTCTACGCGCACGGTAGCTTCTGCAACCGTGTCTTTTTCCGGTTTTTTCGGCTCAGGACGAGCAGCTGGCTTTAATGCTGTAGCAGGTTTTGCCGCGCCCGCATCCGTTTTACCCGAGTTAATGGGTGTAACGCTGGCAGGCTTAGACTCCTGAGAGGATACCGCAGCGGGTTTTTCTGCGGGTACTTCAGGTTTCTGTTCATCAGCCGGAGTCGCAGGCTTTTCTTCAGCTTTTGGAGGTTCTGAAGGAGCACTCACATGCTC
>JAYNJA010000036.1:0-4262 GCA_038109705.1 Thalassolituus sp.
TATCAATCTTCTTAACTGCCTGAAGATCGAATTCGCTACCCAGTTCCGCATCGCCTTCAACTGGTGAGAAGGTGTGGTAGAAACCGAGCAGGTTTACGCCACCAACGACAGTCGCTGCTTTCACGTAAGTGTCGCTGAGGCCGTTATCACCAGCGCCGCCGAGATAGGCGTCTGCCCAACCGTTGAATTTGTGGTTAGTACCGTAAGGGAATGCAAAAGCATATAAACCGTCATCGCTACCGAGGGTTTCATTACCCAGTGCCAGAGTTACACCAGAAACAACCGCACCAGCTTCGAGTGCCAGGTAAGTTGCATCATTATCTTCTGTGCTTTGAGTCGCGAAGCTACCAGAATAGATGATTTTGGTGTCACCAGACATGCTGCTGCCGGCATAACGAACACCGATAGTGTCTCGTGTTGCTTCGGTGTCATCGTTTTCCATCAGGTAAGCGAAGCCAGTAACTTTGCCAGAGCCGACTTTGTAGCTGACGTTGATCAGGTGGTCAGAAACGTCAAGCTGCTTTTCGTTGATCTGATTAACCTTGTCGAGGAAAGAGTAGTGAACAGACAGAGCGTCTTTCGCGTAAGTGAAAGTCGCGGCATCGAAAGTCTGTTCGTTGGCGCGCCAGCCCACGTTACCAATGAAACGTGAATCGTCGAGGATAATACGTTGACGACCAACGACGGCACCAAATTCATCTTTTTTGTAGCTGACCTGAGCACGGTTCCATTCGTTACCCGTTGGATCTGCAATTACGTCGTAATCCGTATCGCCGTCGCCCCAAGGCATGCGGTAGTTTTCAACCAGAGCAACGATCACTTCCTGCTCGAGCAGAACTTTAAAGCCTTCGTAATCTTTGGTTTCAAAACCGATCGCTGCGTCAGCAATAACGCCTGTGGCGGTATCTTTGTCTGCAGTATCATCTTGGTCTGCATACTCGTAACGCAGTTTAACGTCGGCGTACGCAGTACCGTACTCAGTTTCATAGGCAGAAGCACCCAGAGTAGCAGCCCCCAGTGCGACAGCCAGTAACGTTTTTTGAGCTTTCATGGCATTCTCCTTATATCGAAGCCAGGTTAATACAGGTTAAGCAACTTGTTCTGATTTAGATGTGGTTTCAGATGTTTCTGCCTTCTTAGTGGGCGCTTCAACATCTGGTTTTCTCTGTTTTTCATACAGGAAACTGAGTACTTGCTGACGGTACTTGTTGTACGTTGGGTCATCAGCAAGTTGAATTCGGTTACGAGGTCGCTCCAGTTCAATATCCAGAATTTCGCCCACAGTCGCCGACGGACCATTGGTCATCATGACAATGCGATCAGAGAGAAGAACGGCTTCGTCAACATCGTGAGTAATCATAATGACGGTGTTATTCAGGTCTTTCTGAATTTCCATCAGGGAGTCCTGAAGGTGAGCACGGGTCAGTGCGTCGAGTGCACCAAACGGTTCATCCATCAGCAGTACCTGTGGCTCCATTGCAAGTGCGCGGGCAATACCAACACGCTGTTTCATACCGCCAGAAATTTCATCTGGACGTTTGTGCATCGCATGGGTCATGTGCACCAGTTCAAGATTGTGTTCAATCCATTCCTTCATTTCGGTTCTGGATTTTTTACCTTTGAATACGCGTTTAACTGCAAGCTCAACATTCTGATAAGAAGTGAGCCATGGCAGCAGCGAGTGGTTCTGGAACACGACCGCGCGCTCTGGACCAGGTTCGTTTACTTCTTTGCCGCTCAGAACAACGCCACCCCGAGTCGCCTGATATAGACCAGCGACGATATTCAGTACGGTGGATTTACCACAGCCTGAGTGGCCGATCAGTGAAATAAATTCGCCTTTCTTAATTTTCAGGTTTACACCCTGCAGTGCACAGAAAGGGCCTTTAGGTGTCGGAAATTCAATACCAACATCTGTTAATTCGAGTAATGGATTCATAATCTTTCTCCGTTATCTGTTGGTATCAATTAGCGCAGTGTGCTTGCTTTATCCCAGGATACGTAACGCTGTACTGTCAGCATCAGGCGATCCAGGAGGAAACCAATCAGACCGATGGTGATTACCGCCACCATGATGCGGCCAAGGGAATCAGAAGAACCGTTCTGGAACTCATCCCATACGAACTTACCGAGGCCTGGGTTCTGAGCCAGCATTTCTGCAGCGATCAGTACCATCCAAGCGATACCCAGCGACAGACGCAGACCGGTAAATACCATTGGGATCGACGATGGCAGTACGATCTTGCGAACGTGTTCCATGTAGTTCAGGCGCAGTACCTGAGATACGTTCACCAGATCTTTAGGAATAGATGCAACACCGACTGCAGTGTTAATTACGGTTGGCCACAGGCAGCACAGCATTACAGTGATCATTGATGTTACGAATGATTTTGGCACCATTGGGTCGTCAGATACGTACAGTGCGGAAACTACCATGGTGACGATTGGCAACCATGCCAGTGGTGAAACAGGTTTGAAAATCTGAATAACTGGGTTGAATGCGCTGTACAGGTTGGCACTCAGACCAATAACAATACCCAGTGGAATAGCAATCAGTGATGCCAGTACGAAACCGCTCAGTACCGTTACCAGGCTGGTGCCGATCTGATCGACGTATGTCGGCTTACCTGTGTAAGGGCGAATCTTTGGTTCGTAGCTAGGATCTTTCGCAACGCGGTCGGCATTGCGCTGTTCCTGACGCTCATAAAAGGCTTCAGCTTTTTCACGTTCAGCGATGTGCTCTGAAATTAAGCCTTTCGATTGCGTCAGTACATCAGCAGGCCCAGGAAACTGACCCAGTGATGTATTGATGTTGCTTGCCGCAGCACTCCATATCATCAGGAATACCAGCAGGCCAGCCAGTGGCAGACCAACGGTTTTGATAATTGTACGTACATTTCCTTGTACGTCCTCACCCTTTGCAATACCAACGAACGGGGCGAGCCAGGCTATGTTCGACAGAGCAATATTCATAGTAAATCCTCCGGTCTTACACGGTTGTGTCGTGACCTGTTTTCTTGCTTTTTAAAACCCGGGTGGGTGATTCCACCCAGGGTATTTCGCTTACTTTCTGATGAGTCTTTATTCTCGTAAGAATTCGGACTTAGATTTTGTCAGCGCCTTTCAGGCCGATTTCAAACTTCTTCAGGTATTCGTTAGGCTTGGTGCCGTCATATACCACGTTGTCGATGAAACCTTTCTGTGGTGCTTTGAAGCCTGTTTCAGTCGCAAAATCAGGGAAGTCTTTTGCTTGCAGCTTGCCTTCTTTGATCAGCTCTTTAGCTGCTTCAGCGTAGATGTCAGGACGGTAAACTTTTTTAGCAGTTTCCATGAACCAGTCGTCTGATTTTTCTTCAGAAATCTGGCCCCAACGGCGCATCTGAGTCAGGTACCAGATAGCGTCTGAGTAGTATGGGTAGGTCGCGTTGTAGCGGAAGAATACGTTGAAGTCTGGCACTTCACGCTTGTCGCCTTTTTCGTATTCGAACGTACCGGTCATTGAGTTAGCAATAACGTCATAGTCGGCACCAACGTAGTTAGGCTTAGACAGAATCTTCACAGCTTCTGGGCGGTTTGCGTTGTTGTTCGCATCCAGCCATTCCGCAGCACGGATCATCGCTTTCACAACTTTCTTGTGAGTAATAGGGTATTTGTCTGCCCACTCTTTGCTCACACCGAATACTTTCTCTGGGTTGTTTTTCCAGATTTCGTAGTCAGTAATAACTGGTACACCGATACCTTTAAATACAGCCTGCTGGTTCCATGGTTCGCCTACGCAGTAGCCGTAAATGGTGCCGGCTTCCAGAGTGGCTGGCATTTGTGGTGGTGGGGTAACAGACAGCAGAGCATCTGCATCAATCTGACCTGAAGTGTCGCCTTTATGTGGTGCGTAATAACCTGGGTTAATACCACCGGCAGCCAGCCAGTAACGCAGCTCATAGTTGTGTGTTGAAACCGGGAAAACCATACCCATGTTGAATGGTTTGCCTTCAGCTTTGTATTTATCAACCACTGGCTTCAGCGCATCCGCTTTAATCGGGTGAACTGGCTTGCCATTTTCGTGTGGGATATTCTTTTTCATCTGTTCCCAAATATCGTTGGAGACAGTAATGCCGTTACCATTCAGGTCCATGCTGAATGCGGTAATAATGTGCGCCTGAGTACCGAAGCCGATGGTTGCGCCCAGTGGTTGGCCAGCCAGCATGTGTGCACCGTCAAGCTGACCATCGATAACGCGGTCGAGCAGTACTTTCCAGTTAGCC
>JAYNJA010000036.1:4272-15008 GCA_038109705.1 Thalassolituus sp.
GACACAAATGGTGCAGACATCGTTGCAACACCAGCTGCCAGTACAAGTGCACTTTGTACGAAAGTGCGGCGCAGCGTTTTGATTCCTCGCATTTTTCTTCCCCTTTGAAGCACAAAAAAAGGCGCAACGACCTCACCAACCTCGGTGTTGGGAGTCGTAAGCGCCTTTGCTTAAATCACGAATTTAAAAGTCTGGAACTCAACGTTGAGTACCCGAATGTGCTTATTCAATCAGCGTGCCAGTTTCTGGTTTTTTACTATTAAATATTTTTTACCCCTTGTTTTATGCGGCCTTCAGAAGATTGTCATGAATGCACTTATGTGCAGATTTATGTAATGCCTGAAATAGCTCGCTCTTTGCACTGTTTTGACTTGGCTTGTTTTGGTGCGTGCTAATATTCTTGAGGCATACGCTGGTGCAGGGCACCAAAAATTAAGTTTAACCCTTTGTAAAATAAGGACTTTCTTGTGCTTGATCGCAATCGTACAGGTCTGGTTATTGTTGATGTTCAAGGTCGGTTGGCCGAAATGATGCACGAATCCGAGGCAATGCATGCATCTCTCAAAGTACTGATAAAAGGGGCTAAGGTTCTTGGGATGCCCATTCTTTGGGTGGAACAGAACCCTGACAAGCTGGGTGAAACATCTCCGGAAATAGCGGAACTCCTGGCTGAATCCCTGAAAATCGAGAAGTACACATTCAGTGGTTGTGGTGAGACGGTATTTGTTCGTGCGGTTGAAGAAACCCGGGTTCACACCTGGTTAGTCGCTGGCATCGAATCGCATATCTGCGTTTATCAGACCGTGCGTGAGATGATCGAGTGGGGGCGCAAGGTTGAGGTGGTAACTGATTGTGTGTCGTCGCGCACTGCGACTAATCGTGAACTTGGCTTGCAGCGTATGGCTCAGGCCGGAGCGAAGATGACCAGTGTAGAGATGTGCCTGTTTGAATTGCTCAGGGACTGTCGCGCCCCTGAGTTCAAAGAGATACTGCAACTGGTTAAGTAATCTCTACGGTGACGTGTTCTAGGCCATTCACTGTCGACAGCCATTCTTTAATAGTCGCTACGCTGACATCAGTGCCAGACACGGACAATACGCAGGCATAGTGCGCGCGGCCTAAGCGCCAGACGTGCAGGTCATGTACATTCGCTTCTGGAGCATGTTCACGAATGGTACGGCGAACTTTGTCTGGCAGTGGCCCGTCCATTTCTGCGTCGAGCAGTACCTTGCCTGATTCACGTAGCAGGCCGACCGCCCAGATGGTGACCAGTACCGAACCTACGATGCCCATGACAGGATCGAGCCAGTCAGCTCCCCAGAATTTCCCGCCTATCAGAGCAAAAATCGCCAGCAGTGAGGTTAGTGCATCGGTCAGTACGTGAATATAGGCCGCACGCAGGTTCAGGTCGTGATGGCCATGGTCATGGTGCTCGTGGTCATGTTGATCGTGCTCATGATGATGGTGATCGTGATGATGGTGATCGTGGTGATCCTGGTGATCGTGGTGATGGTGCCCGTGATCGTGTCCATGACTATGTCCATGGTGATGATGGTCGTCTTTTAACAGCCAGGCACAGATCAGGTTAACGATCAGGCCGAGTGCAGCGACAAAAATCGCCTGATTATATTCAATTGAATGTGGGTTAAGCAGGCGTTCCACCGAGTGGTACAACATCAGGCCTGCAATCACCAATAGAAAGAGGGCACTGGTGTAGCCACCAAGAATCTCGATCTTCCAGGTGCCAAAAGTAAACTGGGGGCTCTCCGATAGCTTGCGCGCCGCCATGTAGGCCGCAAGCGACAGGCCCAGTGCCAATGCATGCGAGCTCATGTGCCAGCCGTCGGCGAGTAGCGCCATTGAGCCAAATACGATGCCGCCGATGATTTCGGCAACCATCATGGTCACGGTTAGAATGATTGCCCAAAGGGTATTGCGCTCGGCAAGCGGATTGCCCTCGTCGAAACGGCGATCTTTGTAGCATGGATGGGCGTGGTCAGTTGGGTGCATCGTAAAACCTGTGTGTATCTGTCGGCATAGTTCGAAAATGATACCCGTTGGTAACCAAACCGTCTCGCGATAGACGTATATAGAATGGCTGCTTTTGTCTGAGGGCCGATTTTGCGATAATACCCGAGTCTTCCACGAGGTTTTTTGTACCCCATGAATCAGGTTGTCCCACATCTTTACTCATATTACCCATACTGGGCTGAATGCTTTGGCACTGCGCCGTTTCTGCCTATGTCGCGGGAAGAAATGGATCAGCTGGGATGGGATTCCTGTGACGTTATTCTGGTAACGGGCGATGCCTACGTGGACCATCCGAGCTTTGGCATGGCCGTCATGGGCCGCATGCTGGAGTCTCAGGGCTTCCGGGTCGGCATCATTGCCCAGCCTGACTGGAACAACCCAGAAGATTTTATGAAGCTTGGTAAGCCAAACTTCTATTTCGGTGTGACGGCAGGGAACATGGATTCCATGATCAACCGTTACACCGCAGACCTCAAAGTACGCTCAGACGACGCTTACACCCCGCATGGCGAACCGGGTAAACGCCCGGATCGAGCGGTGATTGTGTATTCGCAGAAGTGCCGCGAAGTTTATAAAGACGTGCCGATTGTGATCGGTGGTATCGAAGCATCGCTGCGTCGCATCGCCCAGTACGATTACTGGAGTGACCAGGTTCGTCGTTCGGTATTGCTGGATTCTGGTGCGGATATTCTTCTCTACGGTAATGCTGAGCGTGCCATTGTCGAACTGACTCACGCTATGGCGCAGGGCCGTACCATTTATGATCTGAAAGTTCTGCGTGGTACTACCTTTGTGCGAGATGCGACTCCAGACGGCTGGACTGAGATTGATTCCAGCCGTATCGACTGGCCGGGGCAGATTGATGCGATCCCGAACCCGTATGAAATGAAAGATACGGAGTCGATGTCGTGCAGTACAAATGGTGACGGCGAAGCAGCGGATACTGATTCGGCAGAAGCCGATGTCATGCCGATCAAAATTGTGCCGATGCCGCTGCACCGCAAAGCCGATCTCGACCCTGATAAGACAGTGATTCGTCTTCCATCGTTCGAGAAAGTGCGTAACGACAGTGCGCTCTACGCTCATGCCTCCCGTGTGCTGCATCAGGAGTCGAACCCGTACAACGCCCGCCCTCTGGTACAGAAGCACGGCACCCGTGAAATCTGGGTGAACCCGCCACCGATTCCACTCGAAACGGATGAGATGGATTCTGTATTCGGCCTGCCGTACGCGCGTGTTGCTCATCCATCTTATGGTGATGCCCGCATTCCGGCGTACGAGATGATCCGTTTTTCTGTGAACATCATGCGCGGCTGTTTCGGCGGCTGTACCTTCTGTTCTATTACTGAACATGAGGGCCGCATTATTCAGAGCCGTTCTCAGGAGTCGGTAATTTCTGAGATTGAAGAGATCCGCGACAAGGTACCTGGGTTTACCGGCACCATTTCGGACCTGGGTGGCCCGACTGCCAACATGTACCACCTGAATTGTAAGAGCCCGGAGATCCTGAAGAACTGCCGCCGTTTAAGCTGCGTGTATCCGGGAATCTGTAAGAACCTGAAGACAGACCACAGTGCGACGACAGAACTCTATCGTGCAGCGCGCGCGCTACCAGGTATCAAGCGTGTCGCCATTGCCTCCGGTCTGCGTTACGACCTGGCAGTGAAAGATCCGGAATACGTTCGTGAACTGGTGACTCACCATGTTGGTGGTTATCTGAAGATTGCACCAGAACATACCGAGATGAACGTACTCAGCAAGATGATGAAGCCGGGTATGGGGACTTACGATGCGTTCAAGAAGATGTTCGATAAATTCTCGAAAGAGGCGGGTAAAGAGCAGTATCTGATTCCGTACTTTATCGCAGCGCATCCGGGCACAGAAACCAAAGACATGATGAACCTGGCTCTGTGGCTGAAGCGCAACAAGTTCCGGGTGGATCAGGTGCAGACTTTCTATCCATCGCCGATGGCGCTGGCGACGGCCATGTACCATTCGCAGCGTGATCCGCTGCACCGTATGAGCTACAAGTCGAAGAAGATGCACATCCCGCGCGAGCTGGAGGAGCGTCGTCTGCAGAAAGCTTTCCTGCGGTATCACGATTCAAAAGGCTGGCCGGCACTGCGCCAGGAACTGAAGCGCCTGGGCCGCCAGGACCTGATTGGCAGTGGCCCTGATGCTCTGATCCCGGCTGAAGAAAACACTACGAATAAGCGTGTGCAGCGGCCGGGCTTCAAGAAGGGTGGTACGCCATCCGGGCACACGAAATCGGCAGGGCCGCGCCGGCGTAAGTGACCTATCTGGAAAAATATGCATGGTCACTGCTATCCTGAATGAAAGGCAGCAGGAGTAGTGACTTATGCGTATTGGTGTTCCAAAAGAGATAAAAACCCACGAATACCGAGTAGGACTTACCCCAGACAGCGTCCGGGAGCTGATTCATCTGGGACATGATGTCTATGTACAGTCGATGGCCGGCCATGAAATCGGCTTCACCGACGATCTCTATCTCAGCTGCGGTGCAGAGATATTGTCAACCGCCGAAGAGGTGTTTGCAGCCTCTGAACTCATTATCAAAGTCAAAGAGCCTCTTCCTGAAGAAGTTGCGTTACTCACACCAAAGCACACGCTCTTTACCTACCTCCATCTTGCGCCAGCGGTTTCGCTGACGGACCAGTTGTTGGCTAGCGGGGCGACCTGCATTGCCTATGAAACAGTTACAGATAATCATGGCCGGTTGCCATTGCTGGCTCCTATGTCAGAGATCGCCGGGCGCATGGCCGTGCAGGCGGGGGCGCACAGCCTTGAAATGGGATCGGGCGGACGCGGCGTACTGCTCGCCGGATCTCCGGGCGTACCGGGGGCTCAGGTGCTTGTTCTTGGTGGCGGCGTTGTGGGCTCCAATGCTCTGCGAATTGCCATAGGCATGGGCGCTCAGGTGACTGTGATGGATCGTTCAATGGCGAAACTGCGTGAGCTGGATGAGTTGTATGGCAATCAGATCACCACCCTGTACTCCACTCGTACCGCACTGGATGACCAGTTGCCGAAAGCTGATCTGGTAATCGGGGCTGTACTGGTTCCGGGAGCATCTGCGCCAAAACTGATTAAACGCAGTCACCTTGAAAGCATGAAACGCCGTGCAGTGATTGTGGATGTTGCCATTGATCAGGGCGGATGCACAGAAACCTCAAGGCCGACTACCCACAGTGAGCCGTCGTACGTCGAAGACAATATTGTTCATTATTGCGTGACCAATATGCCGGGAGCGGTGGCACGAACAGCAACCCTGGCGCTGAATAATGCGACCTTACCTTTTGTTCTGGCGTTGGCAGAAAAGGGGATAAAGAAAGCGATATTGGATGATCATCACCTGCTTAACGGTCTGAACGTGTACCGTGGCGCGCTGGTGGCACCGGAGGTAGCGATAAGCCAGCAGCGCAGCTGTGAAGACAGACTGCGCTTATTGGCTAAGAATGATTAACCTTTATTGGAATCGCTGTTTGCCGGGTTTTCAAACATACAGAGCACACTCATTAAAGGCCGAAGCCACCAGGGACGGAAGCTGAGGATCATGGCAATACTGAAAGCGCTGCAGGCAATGAGCATCAGCCAGACCAGAACCGCCATTGATGGGTGATCTGCCTGCAGGCAACAGAATCCAGACAACAGCAAGGCAATCCAGCCTACCCATTTAAATTGAGCAGGCTTCGGCTTTTGCGAGTGTCCTATTGCTGATTGGTTTACCTGCTTCTGATGAGCACTGAGTGATAAGGCGAACCAGCCCATACTTAAAAACATCAGTAACGTAGCGAGTATTAACCAGAAAATTGATTGCACTGAGTAGCCTCCGTATTTTCACTGTGCTTTTTCGGCAGCTGGAACGCAGCCCAGAAACAGATACCAGAAAGCAATAACAGACTGATATCGACACCCGCGACGGCCATATAAGGGTCCAGCAGGAGGGTTTTAATAAGGTTGTCGCCAGTTGTCAGCCAGTTTGCGATAACGGCGAGTGCAGCAACCGCACCCACTGCAAAGGCTTGTTCCCGCCATGCCGGGTTTGATTGCGCACGGGCAACAGGGGCGCTGCGCCACACGGCATGAAGAAAAGACAATGCCCAGACGCCACAGAAAATTATCTTTTCCCAGGTGCCTTTGTTAACAAGGTCTGAATTAATGAGTTCTGAGTTACTGAGCTCTATCGGTAGCAGGCGATTAGCGAGCAGCATACTGACTGTCGCAAGCAGCATACCGGTGATTACAGTCACTGCGAATGCATCCACGATACGACTGTCCTGACTTCCGGCTTTGTTATGCTGTTGCTTTCGCTTTTCTACTATAAAGATAAAACCAGTCGCGATGCATACACAGCCTAATAGTCCTCCGGCAACATAGAGCCAGCGCAGGAACCAGTGTTCGAAATGCTGTAGGTGCAATCCAGTAAGAAACTCACCGGCATTTTCCGCAAATGATTTTTCAGGATCTTCGTAGATCATTTCGCCACTGACGGCACTGTAATGTATGCCTTCGCCTACTAAGGCTACACGGTCACTGCCTGCCCGGTAGATACTGACGTAGCTATTCGCATCGCCTACGTGATGGATCATCAGAAAGCCAACTTCGCCAGCCATTCCTCGGTCATCCCAGCGCTTTTTCGCATCGACGATCATGGCATCTACAGATGCCATTGGCGCTGCAACGCCTGCGCGTTGATGAGGTAGACCTGTGGTCGTGGCTTCGATCTCTTCATGCAGCTCGTGCAAGGGCTTTAACAGTGTATTTGTGACAGGCAGATAGAAAAATGATGCAAAGATAATTAACCCGGTTAATGCAAAGAAAAAGTGGAAGGGGAGTGCAACAACCCCCGTCATATTGTGCATGTCCAGGGCTTTGCGTTGAGGGCGCTTATCCGGGCGAAAGGTAAAAAATTCTTTGAAAATCTTTCTGTGTATCCAGATACCACTGACCAGAGCAACCAGCATAAAAAATGCGGCGATACCTACGATGTAGTACCCGATAAATTTCCACTGCAGGTTCAGGCTGTAGTGCAGCGGATAAAACCAGTCACTGCCGATCTTTAACTGTTCATCAGGAATGTCCGCTCCAGTGCGAGGGTCAATGGTCATATTGGCGTGAATATGATTGTGCTCTTCCGGATTCTTAGCTTGAGGCACACGGTAGCCAATGCCCATTCTGAGCACCGGATCGCGATGCGTAGTGTAGGCCCAGTATTCATCCGCCGGAAGTTGTTCACGAGGTGTGGCAGGTCCCTGCGCTTCATCGTGATACAGCGGCATTAAAGTATCGTATTCGTCCTGATCGGGAAGAGTTCTTTCGTAGACATCAATCAACAGATCATCAAATGATGGCATTGGCTGAGGTTCAAAACGGGTATCCGGAATTGCCCAGCGATCTATCTCTCTGTCGAATACAGATAGAGAGCCAAAAAAGAAACAGATCATCAAAACAAAGCCGAGAATAAGTCCGAGCCAGGTATGCAGCCAGGCCATCCCCTGACGGGTGTTTCTGAATTCCATCAGATCCCTCCGGTATCAATCATCAGTAGCTGAAGCCACCATGAACAGAGCGTCATTAATGTTCCTCCGCCGTAGCTGACAAGATACGCGGCAGGGCGGTAGCTGCTCAGAAATATCAGAAAAAAGGTCAGCAGAAATACCGGGAACGCTAACAGAAAACCTGTGTATTCCGCTGTGTGAAAGTCGAAGCCAGAAAATACGCAGACGCTGATTACCAGAGAAGTAAATCCCCAGGTAAAGAGATAGCCACCAACAAAGGTGGCTATCACAGGACTGACGTATTCCCGGAATCCAATCCAGAGACTAGTCATAGTAATACTCAGAAGTCGTAGCTAGCTGTCAATGACAGGGTGCGTGGAGAGCCATAGGCGATCTGGCCGAATGTACCTATGTTTGTGTAGTAGGTTTCGTCGGTCAGGTTATCTATGTTGAGCTGTGTGCTGAACTCAGGCGTGACCTGATATTTAGCCATTACAGAAACCAGCGCGAAGGATTCCTGCTGAACCTGCTCAGGGTTTCCTGATACCGGATTGGTCGCGGTGGCATAGCTGTCACCTTCCCAGTTGATACCGCCACCCAGGGTGATCTTATTAAAATCCCCCGGTAGTTGATAGCGAGTATACGACTTGAATATTTTGCGTGGCTGTTCGGTATTAATCTTTTCACCGTCGGCGTCTTTTACTTCGTATGAGGTCCAGCCGAGCTGTACTTCCCAGTTTTCCGTTACAGCACCGGTTACTTCCAGTTCATAACCTTCTGATGTAGCACCTTCGGATTCCTTATAGGCCTGGTCAGCGGTGCCTGCGACGCTGTTGCCTTCGTCGACCACGCCAAGGTTGTCCTGCTGTGTCTGGAATACGGCAGCGGTCGCAATTAGTGCGTCGTTGGCGAATCCGGCTTTTACACCTGCTTCAACGCTTTTGCCAAAAATGGGTTCAAGCAGGTCTGCATTTTTGTCACGCAATTCTTGCGGTGAAAAAATTTCGGTGTAACTGATGTAGCCGGTGTAGGTCTCATTAAAGTCGTAAAGAAGGCCTGCATACGGTGTGAAAATCGAATCATACTCGTATACGTCAGCTTCGTTATAGGCAGCCGCCTTACGATCAATCTCCTGATTGGTGATTCGGGCACCCAGTACCGTACTTAACTTATCGGTAAGCTGGATGCGGGTAGAGCCGTACACTGCGGTTTGAGTATCGGTGTACTCTTCATAGAGGAAAGTTTCATCCCAGATATGCTCCGGGTAATTTTTACCGTCCCATTCATTAAAGTCACCAATTGGTGCAGCATAGGTTGCATTGGCTGATAGTGCTTTAAAGTCGCGCTCTGAGCGGGAAATACCGAAAGATGCCTGCTGTTCATAGCCAAGAAGATCAAAGCGACCACTGACATAAATATCTGCCATGGTATAGCTGGTATCTGAACTGAATTTACCGCCAGTCCATGGAAATATACCTTCGCCGGTATCGCGATCAGGGTTACCGTATACGTACAGCAGTCGTGATTCCGATTCGGTAGTACCACGTGTAACGTGCGCATTGACCGTCCAGTCTTCGTTAATAGCTTGTTTAATTTCGGCAAAAATATTTTTGTGAGTGCTGTTCCAGTAGGCCCAGTCAGCGGCGGTTGTTTTGGAGCGACTGTAATCTGTGCGTGTACCGTCGCTGTACCAGCCAGGAATGCCGCCCCAGGTCGGCGCGTTGTTAATATTTTCCTGAATGCTCGCACCGAGGGTGAGCAGGGTAGTATCACTCAGGTCGGCTTCGCTGGTGAGATAAACAATGTTTTGCTCACTGTCGCCGATTTCGCGGAAAGAGTCATGTTGGTTATGGCTGACAACTGCGCGGCCTCGTAGAGTTCCGTTTCTATTTAAGCCGCTGGCGATATCCACTGTGCCAGCAAGTTCGTTGCGGCTCCCCAATGTCAGGTCTGCTGTGCCTTCGGTTTCGTAACTGTCGGCACGCTTACGAACAAGGTTTACTGCGGCTGATGGATTACCACTACCTGTGGTCAGGCCGGTTGAGCCTTTGATGATTTCTACCTGATCGTACATGCTGGTGCTGCCGGCATTTTCACCGGTTCCCCAGCCCGGTGCGAACAGGGTAGGTACGCCATCAATCATGATGGTGTTTACTTCAAACCCGCGCGAGTAATAGTACTGACGAGCGCTGTCGTATTCCTTTACTGATACACCAGCTGTCTGACCCAGCACTTCGTTGACCGTGCTGAGCTTCTGATCCTTGATACGCTCTCGGCTGAATACGGTCGTGCTTTGTGGTGTTTCCTTTTCACCTAATACAAGTCCAGTGGCTGAGCGTGTTTCTTCTGCCTGATATGGCGATGCAGCCGTTTTTTCCTGGGCAGCTTCGGCAGTCACCGACATTGACTGTAGGGTAATAGCTTCTGCTCCGGCTTCTTTTTCGGATCCTGGTTCTAGGCCTGAGGCGTATGTGGGCGCTGAGAGGCTGACGGTAAATATAGCGGCTGCTAGTGGAGTCAGGTTCGAGCGATTAAAAGCGGGGCGGAAGAGAAAAGGAGTCATGGGCTTACCTCGATATGTCAGGAGGTCGGCATCTTAAGCAATGAATTCTTATTTGTAAATGATAACCAATATCATTATCGTTGGTGCGGTGGAGCACCGGGAGTTTTCGAAAGAGGACACCCAGGGTGAGAGCTGGGTCACAGGTACTGAATGCGACAGGTAATGCGCTTTCTTTCTTGGGGGGTAGATGGTTAACCTGTTGGCTTCGCGACTCCTGGTGTGAACAAAATCCATTCTGTCTTGTCACTAATCAGGACAGAATAAATACACACTACTTAAAACTATAATTGACGGAGAAACCATGAAACGTATCCCATTCGTTGTACTCGCTGCTGTATTCGGCCTGGCTCTGGCTGGTTGTGACGAAGCCAAAGAGACTGCTCAAGAAGCGAAGGTCAAGGTAGAAGAAGCTGCAGAGGCGGCTCAGGACAAAGCCGAAGAGGCGATGGCCCGTGCTGAGGCGGCTGCAGAAAATGCCGCGGCGGCAACTGAAGAAGCCTTTACTGGTGGTCAGTCAGCAGCTGAAGAGGCTGGTGATGCTGTTGCAGATGCCGCTGAAGAGGCCGGTGATGCAACCGAAGAAGCTGCTGAAGAGGTGGCCGACGAGATTGATGACGCGACTG
>JAYNJA010000036.1:15108-18268 GCA_038109705.1 Thalassolituus sp.
GATGCAACCGAAGAAGCTGCTGAAGAGGTGGCCGACGAGATTGATGACGCGACTGCCGCCGCTGAATAATATTCTTTGAAAGCGAACCCTGTATTGGCTGTGTTTTCGGTTCCAAAAGCGCCAGTACAGGGCTAATCCCTCTTGTATGAAACAGCTCATATAAAACAAAGATGGGCCTTAACGATTGTTCATAGTTATTTGTGTCCGTAATTAACCGGCAGCTTCCCAAAGAAGTCGGTATAGATCTGTTTCCAGCTTTAAAAACACTAAAATAAAAAGACAGGAACAGATCATGAAAGACCTCATAAAGAAAGGACTCCCCTTATCCGCGCTTGCTCTGGCGATCAGCGCGACCTCGATCAGCCTGAGTGCTCATGCGTACTCTCCGGACGGTGCAATTCCCGAAGCGAAACTCGAGCGAATAGCCCGGGACTGGACCCGCGAAGACGTCGATGGCGCTGTAGTCTCGGAATTTATCCAGATACCTTCAACGAATCCTGCGGTAAATGCCGGTGTCAGCGAAGGCTGTAAAACCATTCAGTTTGTTCGTCACCGCCTTCGTACTGGCCCGGCAAATGCTGCTGACGCAGACGCTGCATTATTGATGATGCCGGGTGTTATTGAAGGAGCGAACGGTTTTCACTACATCGCCCGTAATATGATTTATAAAGCTGCAGAGCAGCGGGGGATGTCCATTGAAGTCTGGGCTGTAGATCGTCGCTCGAACTGCCTTGAAGATCTCGCGGGAGTAAATGCGGCGGAGGGGTTGTCATCCGTTTCTGCTGCTGAAGACACCATGATCGGTTACTACTACGAAGGTGCTGAGGTTAACGGCCAGACCTTCGATGGCTTTAAAACATCGAAAGATCTGGATGAAGTAGCGAACTATGGTCTGGCGATGGCCACTGACGACATGTTCAGCATCATTGAATACATGATTCCCGATCAGCAGACACGTAAAGAAAAAGTCTTTATCGGTGGTCACTCTCTTGGTGGCATGCACACTTCAAGTTTTCTTGCCTGGGATCGCGATGGCAACCCAGAGACTCTGAACGACGCGGGCTATAACAATACGGCCGGTGCATTCGGTTTCGATACCACGCTACGCCCTGTCTACGATGACCCGGAAGTGACAGAGGAAGCCGCTGCGTTTGATCTGAAAGCACTGCTTGGCGTACAGCAGGAAGACGACGAAGCTGACCAGCAGGACAGTTACAACTCCACCATTGAAGCCCTTCACAACAACTACATCCCGCGCACCCTTGCCGTCGAAGGCGCGTTCAACGCAGAAATTCTGGCACTGCCAGAAGCGATGGCGGTACTTGCGGGGATAGCACCAGAAGAAGAAAGCACGGCCTTGCAGCGCCTGCCGCGGTCACTGACGCTGCGCACATTACTGGCATTGGTTCACAGTCGTGACGTTAATGACTTCTTTTTCAAGCCAAGTATTGATGAGTTCCGTTATACCAATGAAGCGCTGGTGGGTCTGATCTTTGATGATAACTCCACTGTATTACCTTTCATCAGTACTTCACTCGGCTTCTTCAATGGTGGCGGTATGGAAGAGCGAAAGGGTATAGCCGACCTCGTCGGTACGATTCTTCCTATGCTGGGTACTGGCGGTGGTGAGTTTGCTCCTACGCCATACATAGCGACGGATGCTGGCAAGAACCGTTGGCACTACGGTGAAGGCCCGCTATACGGCTGGAGTGACTTTGATGAAGTAGCCAGTAATGCTGATACCGAACATCAGGACGTCGATGGCGAAGTCACTTTCACTTCCCGCCGCTCAGAAGTCTCTGATATGGATGATTTTGTCGAAGCGTTGTACGCCGGTGAAACCAACCTGACGGAATGGTACTTCCCGACCCGTCTGCTGCTTGATATGACCATGGCAGCGCCATATGACTTCGCGACGGATTACGGTATCAACCTGATTCACCGCGACGGTGCTGCAGGCATTGCTAAAATCGAATTCGTAGCAGAAGAGGGGATCGGCATTGAGCCGTTGGGCGGTCAGCTGACCGAGGAGCCTGTGATTCTCGAGGGGATGAATCACCTTGACCCTATGTTCGCTGTGGCAAACGCAAGTGCGACACACCCGAATCCGATTATTGATCGTCTGCTGGATTTTGTTGAGATGAACCTTGGTGGAAACGAGGTAATTCCGGCACCTGCGGTCGACTGAATCCTTCTGGTTTCAGCGTAAGCAGAAGCCCCTTCTGATGATTGTCAGCAGGGGCTTTTCTTTGGCGATAAAAAATCATTCCACACTATTTCACCAGTAAGAATTGAGGCCTATACTCACAGCGTTTTCGGGGCATCAGGCCGCGAGAATGATATCCCGGATCGACAAGCGCGTAGCGTTACTGATATCGCGCCTCCCCAAAGATCTGCTGCAACTGACCAGACTAGCGCAAGGCAGTGCAGACACCTCCCTAAGGTACCCTCCGGATTTGGTTTTTACTCGCCCCACACATTAACCCAGGGGCCGAACCCGAGAGATAATTCCTATGAGTGATATGCTCGCCATTGCACTGCTGATTGTCGCCAGTGCGGCGTTCGCGATGTCGGAGATCGGTATCGCGGCTGCCCGTAAAATTAAGCTTCGGGTTATGGCTGGAGAGGGCGATCGCAAAGCGCAGGACGTACTCGACCTGCAGCAGAACCCCGGTGCCTTTTTTGCCATGATTCAGATTGCTCTGAACGCCATTTCTATTCTCGGCGGTATCATTGGCGAGCAGGCGCTGACGCCCTACATCAAAGAAGCGCTGGCCGTGGTTTATCAGGGCAATGCGCTGGATGAAATCAGCTTCGCGTTGTCGTTTTTCAGTATCACGGCACTGTTTATTCTGTTTGCCGATCTACTGCCTAAGCGTATTGCAGTAATTTTGCCGGAGGCTACAGCGGTACGTATGGTCACACCCATGCGTTGGGTAACCTTTATGGTGATGCCGTTGGTGTTTTTCTTCAATGGTGTGACCAATATTGTGCTGCGGTTATTGAATCTGCCAACGGAGAGAGAAGAGCAGGTTACCACCGAAGATATCGTTGCCATGATGGACGCAGGTGCCGAAGACGGCAGTCTGCAGAAGCAGGAGTACGACCTGATCGGTAACGTGTTTGATCTCGATACCGCCATGATCAGTGGCGTGATGAC
>JAYNJA010000037.1:0-8516 GCA_038109705.1 Thalassolituus sp.
GACCACCCGTATCTCACAAGCCGCTAAGGTGATCGAGGATATTGCTGAGCAGACGAATCTTCTGGCATTGAATGCCGCGATTGAATCGGCCCGCGCCGGAGAGCAAGGACGAGGGTTTGCGGTAGTTGCCGATGAGGTCAGAACGCTCGCGCAACGAACGCAGCAGACGACCAGTAGTATTCACGGTGTTCTGCTCAGCCTTGAAGAAACGGTCAAAGACGCCGTTGAGGTTGCTTCAGGTGGCTCAGAATCAGCGACAGTGGGACTGGCCAAGGTCAATGAGATGGAGTTGATGCTGCAAAGTATTGCGATTGCTGTGGATGACATTGCCCGTATGTCTGATGCAATGGCAGTGTCATCTGCCCGTCAGGCGGAGCTTACGGTAGAAATGCAGGAGAAAGTTGGTGAGGTTTCGACTTTTGCAAGCCACTCTCTGGAACGTTCTGAGTTAGCATCGAATACCATAATTGAAGTAGGGCGTCTGTCCACCGAATTACGTGATCTGGTGGACAGATTCCGCTGAGCAATACTTTACTTCAGTGTGCGTGAATCTCGACCATCAGGTCATCTGACAGGGCCTCTAGGGCGTCACTGATAGCATCGTTATCCACAGTATCCGGTACACTTGCCAGTATTTCACTACGGAACAGCGGTACCGCCGACATTTCGGCTGATTCACAGCTGGTGCTTAACTCAAGCACGTTCACGCCTAATGTCGCCAAGGATTTTGATACCTCGCGTACGATGCCTGGGCGGTCATTGCCTACCACGCTGACTTCCAGCTGATGACTCGTATTGCGTTTATCGGCGGATGCCGGAGTTTCTACCCGTACCTGAACGCCGGCGACATCCAGAGCCGATAGTGCGGAGATCAGGGCTTTGCGGTTTTCTGGTGGAATACTCACTCGCAGAATACCGGCAAACTTGCCTGCCATCTGCGCCATACGACTTTCCAGCCAGTTGCCGTCATGGTCTGCGATGGCACTGGACAGTTTTTCGACAATGCCCGGTTTATCGTCGGCGATTACGGTCAGAACCAGAAATTCAGGCATGTTGAGTCCTTTGTCTTTTTTGTTAGTTTCAGAACGTTACCATACGAGTATGGCGCTTCCTATGTTCATGACGAAATTCTGCTGACAAGTGATTTCGTCTGGCTGCGAATATGATACATTTACGCCCGTATAAGAAGGCGTGTGGCACAAAAGTCCCGTCTGAATGACCTGACAGGAGAGATAATCTTGAAACCGGTAAAAGTAGGTATCTGTGGTTTAGGTACAGTTGGCGGAGGTACGTTCAACGTACTCACTAAGAATGCGCAGGAAATTTCCCGTCGTGCCGGTCGTGAAGTGATTATTGAACAGGTGACTATGCGTCGCCCGAATCCTGCGGTTGAGCTGGGTGATGTGAAAGCTACTGCGGACGTATTCGAGGTAGTAAACAACCCTGAAATCGACATTATTGTTGAGCTGATCGGTGGCTACACAGTTGCTAAAGAAGTGGTGATGACTGCAATCCGTAACGGCAAGCACGTAGTTACTGCGAACAAAGCGCTGATTGCGGTTTACGGTTCTGAGATTTTTGCCGAAGCTGAAAAGCAGGGCGTGTCAGTCATGTATGAAGCGGCGGTGGCTGGTGGTATTCCTATCATCAAAGCTATCCGTGAAGGCCTGGCGGCAAACCGTATTAATTGGCTGGCGGGTATCATCAACGGTACCGGTAACTTCATCCTGACTGAAATGCGCGACAAGGGCCGTGATTTCGCTGATGTGCTGGCAGAGGCTCAGGCTCTTGGTTACGCAGAAGCTGATCCGACATTCGACGTTGAAGGTATCGATGCGGCGCACAAGCTGACCATTCTGTCTTCGATTGCTTACGGTATTCCGCTGCAGTTCGAACACTGCTACACCGAGGGAATCAGTAAGATTGCCCCAGAAGATGTTGAATACGCCGAAGAGCTGGGTTATCGCATCAAACACCTGGGTATCAGCCGTCGTACTGACAAAGGTATCGACCTGCGCGTCCACCCAACCATGATTCCTGAGCATCGCCCTATCGCTAAGGTCGACGGTGTGCTGAACGCTGTTACTGTTAACGGTGATGCTGTTGGCGACACGCTCTACGTAGGCGCTGGTGCTGGTGCAGGCCCGACAGCTTCTGCAGTAGTTGCTGATATTTGTGATCTGGCCCGTACTATGGATGCTCCGGCATCTGCCAGCGTAAATCACCTGGCGTTTGATACTATCGATGACGTTCGTGTGCTGCCTATTGAACAGGTTGAGACGGCCTACTACCTGCGTATTCAGGTTCAGGATCGTACTGGTGTTCTGGCCAGCATCGCGACGATTCTGAGTGAGCGTGAGATCAACATTGAAGCGCTGATCCAGAAAGAAGGTCCAGAAGACGATGCATTGGCTCAGATCATTATCCTGACTCACCGTGTAGAAGAGCTGAAAATGGATGATGCTATTTCTGCGATCGAAGCCTTGGAGAGCACTCATGGCAAGATCACACGCATTCGCGTTGAGCATCTTGATTGAGAAATTCGACGTAAGTTCTGAAAAAAAAAGAGCCTCCGGGCTCTTTTTTTATACGTTGAGTATTTCCCTTTGTATATTTCAGGGCCTTCTTTACTCCGTCTTTATGTCTTGAGGCGACATGATTCCCTGAATGCACTATTCTTGGGGAATCGTCTTAATGAGATCCTTAGTATGCGTTTAGTATTTTCTCTGCTGGCTCTGGTGTCGATCACCCTGAGCACGATGCTTCATGCAGAGATGGTGTACGCGTCAGAGGAAGACAAAGTTATCCGTCTCTCTTCACTCGAGTGGCCACCTTATGCGGGTGCTGACCTTCCTGAGCAAGGTGCGACCATTGCCGTAGTTCGTGCGGCCCTTGAGAAAATGGGTTATGAGCTTGAGGTTACCTTCTTTCCATGGAGCCGCGCGGTTAATGTAGGCGGCGATCCAACCTCAGGGTTTGCCGGTTACTTCCCTGAGTACTACAGCGATCAGATTGATCAGACCTTTGAATACTCTGATCCGGTTGGCTACGGGCCTCTAGGATTTGTACAGCCGTCTGATACTGATGTTCAGTGGGATGCCCTGACCGATCTGAATCGCTACCTGGTTGGGGTCGTCAAGGACTATGTAAATACAAAAGAATTTGACGAGCTGGTGGCGCTTGGTGAGCTGAATGTCAGCCTGGCCCTGAACGACACAACGAATCTGTTGAAAGTTGCCTATCGACGAGTCGATATCGCCGTGATTGATCAGAACGTGATGAACTATCTGCTGGCGGAAGAGCCAGATCTGCGCCCGCTGGCTAAAGAGGTATCCTTCAATCGCAAGTTGCTCGATATGAAGTCGCTCTACGTCTGCTTTAACTACCAGAACCACAAGTTCAACGAGATCCTGAATCAAGGCCTTGCCAGCATTGATGTTAACGCGATTCAGGAGGCATATTTCGCTCGTCTGGAAGCCAGTTCTCAGCAAGCGCTTCACCTGACTGGTTCGCCATCCTGGATCAGCAGCGACTGAAACCGCCGTTGCATCTGTACGCTTCAGACAGATTAAGGCTGTCAGACCTCAATACTTATATAATTCTCTCGAATAGCTCCCATCATTGATATGAATGATGGTCGGCCGTCTGTATACTCTCTCCTATATTCTCCGATCATGAAAATGCAGAGATGAACCTCGATAGAATCGACCTCAATCTACTTGTTTATCTGGATGTCCTGTTACGCGAGGGCAGTGTGACCAAAGCCGCTCAGCAGCTGGGTATTACTCAGCCTGCTATGAGTAATGGTCTGCGTCGTCTGCGTGATCTGTTTGGTGATCCGTTGTTGGTACGTACTTCAGAGGGTATGACCGCAACAGAACGTGCGCAGGAACTGCAGCCGGTGATCCGTAAGGCACTGGGCGAGCTGGAAATTGCTCTGCAGCCGCTGGAAGAATTCGATGCTCAGGTCAGTCATCGGGTATTTCGTATCATGGTCAGTGACTATGCCGAATCGACCCTGGTGCCGGAGCTGGTTAAACGCCTGCGCAGCGATGCGCCTGACGTGATCCTGGACGTACTGACCCCATCGGACGTTACCTTTAAAGACGTTGAAGCAGGTAAGGTCGATATGGCGATTAACCGCTTTGATGAAATGCCACAGTCTTTTCACCAGATGACGCTGTGGCAGGATGACTTTGTCTGCCTGGTTAACCCTGACCATCCCTCGGTAAATAGTTTTGACCTGGACGCGTACCTCAGAAGTAGCCATATCTGGGTAAGCAAAACCGGTATGGGCGCTGGTGTAGGGATCGACCCCGAAAAGGTGGTGCGTCTTGGCTGGGTTGATAATGCGCTATCCAAGCTTGGCCAGAAACGGAAGATCTCTGTGTTTACCCGTCACTATCAGATGCCAGCCTTGCTGGCACTGAACAATGATCTCGTAGCAACGTTGCCACGTAAAGTAGCCGATATGCAGGCGGAGTCTGCGTCGCTACTGGTGAAAGAACCGCCGTTTAAGATCCCGCCGTTTGAACTGAAGATGGCATGGTCGCCTCTGCTGCAACATCATCAGGCCCATCGATGGCTACGCCGCACTATTGTGGATGTAGCTCAGCAGTGCTGAGCATTGCTGACTATTTTGTTAAATAGACATCTGTATTGATTTGCATCAAGTCGGCAAACTCAGCCTGTACCAGAATGATATCAGCAAGCAGTTTGATAGCAGTGGTATCAATATGAGTATGGTGTTCTGGGACTACCCGAAACTTCCGGTCTCCTTCATGAATGAGGAGCACGAGGTTTTTATCGGTTTGATGAACGATGCAGAGCAGTCGCTGACGATGGGAACGTTTCAGCTGCAGCATTTCAGACGCTTAGTTCAGCATTGCCAGGAGCACTTTGCTCATGAGGAGCGTGAAATGCTGAAGGCGGGTTTTCCTGCCTATCGCCAACACAAAGCTGAGCATGATCGCACTTTGATGGTAATGAATGGCCTGCTTAAGCAGTATGACCTTGATGAAAATATCGAGCCTTTGCTGAATTTCATTCAGGATACTTTACCAGACTGGTTCAGTGCCCACATTACCACCCTCGACACCGTTACCGCGCACTTTCTGGCGAACCATTCTACTCGCGCTAAGGCCGGTTGAAGGCTAACTGCGGGTCAGAGTCAGTTTTAATGTATGTGTCTGACCTGCTTCTAATGACACCACATCCTCCATCACATTCGCAGTTTCAACGCAGAACATCCGCTGCCAGGCATCATTAGCGAACTGGCTCAGACGTTCTGCTTTATCTACCCACGGGTTCCAGACGACGGCACTCTGGCTATTAGAGGTCAGCGTAAATCTGTGGGTCGGTGTAATCAGGTCGGCTGAAGATGGGACCTGATAGATACGATCAGTTTCTTCTGTAAATACGATGTCGCCGCTCTGTTGTTTTGTCTGCCAGTTATCCATGGCATCGATATATGAATATCCATTGATACCTGATATCCGGGTTTGATGAATATCAGTGGTGGGGAAGTAGGTGTGTAGTGCCTGAGAAAAGGTAAAGCTACGCTCTGTTGCTGTCGTTGTCAGTTCCAGAGTCAGCGCTTGTTTACTCAGGGTAAAGGTCAGGGTTGCTTCGGCCGGGCTGTTCCAGTGATCATTTTCCGGAGTGGCCAGTTGAAGCGTGATAACTATCTGGTTGTCGGTTTCATTCAGAACCGATAGTTGCCAGTTCTGTGTACGTGCAAATCCGTGGGCAGGCGGCTGTGCCGATAAAATATGCTTCTGTACTGATTCAGGGTTCTTGTCGGCATTGCCGAACCAGGGCCAGCAAACGGGAATACCACCTCGAACCGAGGTTCCAGTTTCGTATTCTGCTTCTTCACTGAGCCAGATCCAGTCGCTGCTTCCTGATTTAAACTCAAGTAACTGCGCACCCTGAAAAAGAATAAATGACGAGAAATCAGGGTGATTTACCGAGATGCCTGACAGGTCTCCACGAGTTGTCATGGTGCAGAAGCGACTCTGATCGAGGCAATTCTGAGGATCAAAGGTATAATCATGGGCAGACATGCGGTTCTCCGGATTTCTTTATCCGCTGATCATGGCACAGGGTAGATGAGATAAAAAGTTGAATAAACACGCGCTTAAAGATGCGTTACTGCATTCTCTTGATGAAGAAATAACGGCAGCACTCGTCGCCGCAGGAGAAGCTCAGGCAACGGCATCTCATGAAGATAATAAACCAGAAAACCAATACGATACTCTGGCGCTGGAGGCTGCCTATCTGGCGCACGGTCAGTCAGAACGTATTCTCCAGCTACAGAAGACCCGTATTGATGTGTCGCGGTGGCCCGTACCGGAACTGGATGCTGATGCGGCCATACGGCTTGGTGCGTGCGTTTACCTGGAATCGGTGAATGACGGGATGGAAGCGTGTGTTTTTATTGCCCCTATAGGTGGCAGAACATTATTGGTCGATGACCATAAAATATTGGCAGTCAGTTATGAAACTCCTTTGGCGCGTAAGCTTTCAGGCCTGTGTATTGACGATGAAGTACGGCTGACGCTCGGCGGGAAAGAGGGCGATTGGGAGGTTGTTAAAGTCTGCTAGTCAGTTCATCAGTGAATTAACAGGCTGCTCGAACACAGTTACGCCCAGAGGATTTCGCGTGGTACAGCGCCTCATCTGCGCGTTTAATCACAGCATTGGGTTTTTCACCCAACTGGCCGCACGACACCCCTAAAGAAATACTGATAGGCACGATTTTTCCGCTGGTCATAAAGCGCAGGTTTTCGATTGCGAGGCGGAGTTTTTCGGCAAGGCTTTCAGCTTCTTTTTGTGTTCCTTTCTCTAATAACACAGCAAACTCTTCGCCACCGTAGCGTGCCAGTATGGCGCCGCTGTTATTGATCGAACTGCGAAGTGTTGCTGCAACAATTCTCAGGCAGTCATCGCCAACCAGGTGGCCATAGTTGTCGTTGAACCGCTTGAAGTGATCAATATCGATCAGGATCAGAGCGAATTCCGGGTTCTGATCGCAGGTACGTTTAAACACATCATCGAAGTGCCGGCGGTTGTAGGCCTGTGTCAGGGCATCGGTAATACTTACCGTAGAAAGCTCCTTATTGGCCTGTTCAAGAGCCTTCATCGCTTCTTCCAGGGCAGAGGTTCGTTCTGCCACGCGCTCTTCCAGTTGTTGGTTGATTTCCTGCTGCAGTATGAGGGTTTCTTCTTGTGCCAGTAGCTTCTGCTCGCGTTCTGAGTTGGCTTCCACTTCCATCGCCAGAGCTTTCCGCTGTGCTTTGTATCGGGCGAGACGTTCACGGTTAATCCGCTCTGCTAAAGCAAATGAAAGTAGCAACATTTCGACCACAAAGCCGATCAGCTGGCCGTTTTCTGTGAAAAAGTTAAAGGGAGCATATCCTTTCAGCATCAGCATGGTCACAAAGGTCATCGCCAGAAGGCCGCTCCAGGCGAGAGTGAAGTAGCGTGCGGATATATCACCTTCCCAAGCCATGTAGGCTGTTATCGAGAGAGCCGCTGCGCATGAGATGATTGCTGCGGGTTCAATAATCCAGCCTGATGCGAAGCCGCCACTGATAAAATGGAAAACCATCGCAGTCGCCCAGAAGGTGATGGCTCCATCAGTAAACAAACGGATCCAGTCCCGGCGATTGCCGATATTAAGGAACATCCTGATAAATACAGCAGCCATCAGGAACGACAGGTACACCGAGATAAAGAACATCTCACTGCGAAACCAGCCCCAATTACTCCAGATCAAATGATGGCCTATCCCACTCGTACCGGCTTCATAAAGTACCGCAGAGAGGGCATAGATGGCGTATACCAGATAGCTCTGATCACGAGTAAAGACGGACAAAGACAGGTTATATATGGCGAGCGCCAGGAGTGCGCCAAAGGCCAGGCAGTACCAGTAAAACTTCTGTTGCTGGTATTGTTCAAATGCACCAGGCTCCCAGATAAATGCTGGCATAAAGGTGGTGAACTGGCTGACGAGCCTCACGTAGACGGTTCGCGTTTCGCCGGGAGCCACAGAGAAGTGCTGTAACCAGCTGGTATTGGTTCCTGAGTCGAGTTCTCCTGTTTCCCTCGGGCTACGTTCCAGCCCACCGATCGTGTGCTGTACCAGTTCAGCGTCAGTACTGACCTGATAAATGTCGGACTCCATCAGGTTAATCCAGCGTATTTCGAGGAGCCTCTGAATGCTGGCGTTTGAACTGTTCGTGATCGTAAAGCGGTACCAGACAGGGGTCTGGTGAAATGGTGCACTGATAGAGACGCCATCCACAGAGTGCCAGGCAGAGTGGGTAGTATTCAGCACGTCACTGAGAGAAGTACTTTCATCGGTAGTAAGGTAATGAACATCAGTAGTCTCTAAGCGCACGTAATCTTTGCCACTGATATCCACAAGCGGGGTGGCGACAGTTTTGGCGGAAAATAGTATCAGTACTATGTGGAATAGCAGGGTGACTATTCGTGCGGTGCTAGGCATGTAT
>JAYNJA010000037.1:8526-18186 GCA_038109705.1 Thalassolituus sp.
GATTACGCTACTGTCTCCAGTATAGAAAATACCAGCGGGGGATGGGGTAACAGTTTGTTGCCTGAATGACGTGAAATGCCAAGGGGATGGCATTTCAGGTGTGATGGGGTTAGTAGTTCCGGAAACTGACCCAGCCTTCCAGTACTGCAGTAAGGTCTTCAAGGCCACATCCTGAGAGTTGCTCAGAAGCAAATAGACCACTGTCTTCTTCGTCGAATTCGTCATCATCCGGGGCTGTAGAAAGTACCCGAACCTCAACTTCCCCCTCGCTGAATTCGACTTCGAATCCCCGGCTGGTGAGTGTTTTGTTTTTGAAGACGCCGGCGTTCAGGTCGTCGATCATTTCCAGCAACGCCAGCGTCGTCGTCCGGTCATGGAGAATGTCGTTATTGAGCCAGAGTGCGGTCGCTTCCTGGCCCATTTCAAGCTGGACGCCAAGGCGGCCGTCTTCGTCGTAGTTAAAGTCGTAGTCCAAGGTCAGAACGTCACGTAGTAAGTAGTGAAAGTCAGATAGCCTTCGCGAAGAATGACAACACTTTCATTGTTCGAAGAATCAGCGGCCACGACTTTGTTGATAGATGTCTGGCGGCCACTGTCATCGTAGTTGTAGGTTGTGGTTATATCGATACTACCGTCATCTTCTATATCTTCAGTGACGTTATCAATCTGACGGTCAGAGCGATAGTTAAACACCACGAGATTGTTTTCTGCTCCGTTGCTGTCGATCTGAAGCAGATAGTTCTCGGAGTAGCTGTAGGTTTCTGTCGTTTCTATCGTGCCGTCAGAGTCAGAATCCAGATCTGCGGTCAGCAAAACACCGTCTTCGTTGTAGGAAAAGGTGTATTCGGGGTTGCCGTCAGCATCTTCGTCCAGCGTAGACGTCTCCACAGCGCCATTAGAGTGGTACGTGTACTCAATGGTCTTTACTGTCGCTACTGGCGATTCGGTGCTGAATTGGATGTCTGTCAGCATAAGTTCGGCGTCGTAGATGTAATCAATGACCTTTTCAGCGATGTCTGAATCATCTGTCGTGACATTGAGACGTACCTGGCTTATTTTCGAGGCATCTTCAGGGTGATAGGTGTAGATATCCTGCAGGTCGATGCTGCCGTCTGATCCCTGGTCAGTATCAGTGCGTTGCTGTATTCCGTTCGCAAAGATGTGGGTCTTGGTATAGTTATCAGTTTCGCCTGCCGCTATTTCTGAAGTACGGATTGAGCTGTCATACGCGTAGTTGTATGACTGATCAATTGTGCCATCGTCGTTGCTGTCGAGTTGAAGACTGATCAGTTGACGGTTGCTGTTGTAGCTATAGATAGCTTCAGGTGTACCATCACTGTCTTCGTCCGTTTTGCGGTCACGCAGCAGCCCGAATGTACTGAAGCGAACAGTCTCTGTGCCCCCCGCGCCCTCAACAGAGCCAATATCCCTGCGCACAATAATGATGCCAGCGACCTGATCATCGTTGGGAGCCGCGTCGTCTTTATCCGCAACACCGTCGCCATCGGTGTCTGTATCATCCTCATCAGCAAGGCCAAGCAGGTCTTCCAACGACTGATCGCCACCTTCTGTTATGGTGATGTCGGTACCAGTATCTGCAGGTGGTTTTTTACTGCCACCTCCACCGCCACATGCAGCAAGGCTGATGATTGCTAATAGCAATACCCCTTTTACGAGAACAGAACGGTCTTTGCTCTTCTTGCTGTCGTTGATTTTGGTGCATGGGGTACTGCTCAGCATTCTTACTCCTCGCCCAGAGGCCAGCCTCCGAGATCTTTATAACGATTGACGATGTAACAGAATAGCTCAGCGGTTTTGTACGTGTCGTACGCAGCGCTGTGAGCTTCGCTGTTGTCAAAGTCGATGCCTGCGACTTTGCAGGATTTCGCCAGAACCGTCTGACCAAGTGCAATGGCCGCGATTGATGCGGTATCAAATGACGAGAACGGGTGGAACGGATCACGCTTAATGTCGTTACGATCAATTGCAGCACGCAGGAAGCCGTGATCGAAGTGTGCGTTGTGGCCAACCAGTACCGCGCGGTTACAACCGTATTCTTTAATTTCGCGACGGATGGTCTGGAACATCGGCGTCAATACGTCGATTTCAAATTCGGCATCGCGCTCGGGGTCAAACGGGTCGATACCGGTAAAATCCAGAGCTTCCTGTTCCAGGTTGGCACCGTCAAACGGGTGAACGTTGGCACTTAACGTTTCGTTCGGATGCAGGTAGCCGTCTTCATCCATTCGCAGCGTCACCATCGCAATTTCAAGTAAAGCGTCGGTACGCGCGTTAAAGCCGCCGGTTTCAACATCGACTACCACGGGTAGAAAGCCGCGGAAGCGTTGCGCCATCAAAGATTTTTCCTGTTTTTCCTCGTTCATGGTCATCCTTAGTATTCGAGTTTCCAGCGCAGGGTTTCGCCTGCACGAAGAGGAATAATCACGTCATCCCCAAATGGCAGCTCTGACGGAGCGCGCCAGTCCTTCTTCACCAGAGTGATTTCATCACTGTTGCGCGGCAGACCATAGAAGTCCGGACCGTGGTGGCTGGCGAAGCCTTCCAGTTTATCCAGTGCGCCAAGGTCATCGAAGATCTCAGCATACAGTTCAATGGCAGCATAAGCTGTGAAGCAGCCCGCACAGCCGCACGCTGATTCTTTTGCACCGCGTGCATGTGGTGCACTGTCGGTACCCAGGAAGAATTTGCTATTCCCACTTACAACAGCATCCTGCAGCGCCTGCTGGTGGATGTTGCGCTTCAGTATCGGCAGGCAGTAGTAGTGTGGGCGGATACCGCCAACCAGCATGTGATTACGGTTATACGCCAGATGCTGAACCGTGATGGTTGCACCGACGTTCTCGCCCTGACTCTTAACAAAGTCTGCAGCGTCTTTAGTAGTGATGTGCTCAGCCACAACTTTCAGACCTTGGTTGCGGCTGACCAGTGGGGCAAGAATTTCATCAAGGAATTTTTTCTCGCGGTCGAAGATATCGACATCGCTGTGGGTAACTTCACCGTGAACCAGCAGTTTGATGTCGCATTCTGTCAGTACGTCAGCCAGCTCGTCGAGTTTACCCAGGTCCGTTACGCCGGAGTCAGAGTTGGTGGTTGCCCCCGCCGGATAAAGTTTTACAGCGGCGATGTGACCAGCTTCAGCGGCTTCGCGGATCATCTCTGGTGTGGTGTTGTCGGTGAGGTACAGCACCATTAAAGGATCAAAGCTAAGGCCCTGTGGCACTTTTGAAAGAATACGGCTGCGGTATTCCAGTGCCTGCTCTGCATTCATCACCGGCGGTTGCAGGTTCGGCATAATGATCGCGCGCTTCATCACCCGGGCAGTGGCCGGAACCGTATGCTGCAGGACAGCGCCATCGCGCACGTGCAGGTGCCAGTCATCAGGGCGGGTAATAGTAAGACGATCAGTCATATTGCGGGACCTTGTTCTAAACTTTGAGGAGGGTGGTTACTGGCCCGCATTGTACCGGAATCTGACCTGTTACTTAACTTTTTCCGCCAGCGGTCGATAACCTGTTTATCTTGACGAGCTTTATCCGGAATGCCATGAACCTGCTGAATTTACGCAATCTCGCTCTGACAGCGCTGCTGATACTGGTAGCAGGCCCTGTTGTGGGGGGGCAGACTATGAATTTTTCAGGTGGCCCGGAGGATACCCGCTGGGCGCTGAGTGGCACCGTATTCTCCTGTCGGTTTGAGCAGCCATTACCGGGCTACGGTCGGGCTGTTTTCTATCAGCGTGCTGGCGAGGACGTGCAGTTTAGTCTGGAAGCCGACCGTAATCTGATGGCGAATACCATGGCCCAGGTGAGTATCGCCCCTGCGCCCTGGCAGCCTTCCGTAAGATCCGAGCCGCTTGGCGTAGCCCGGGTTGTTGATGGTACTCCTGTGCTGAGCCTGGATTTCGGACGCTCGAATCAGTTTATGCATGCTCTGCGCGAAGGTCGGATGCCTACCATCAGTCACCAGACTTACTACGACTCGGACCGCTTTATTCAGGTTCAGGTGTCGGCAGTTCAGTTTGAGAAGGCTTTTCAGGATTTTCTACTTTGCGAAAATCAGCTTCTTAAGGTGAATTTCGATCAGGTTGCCAGAACAAAAGTACACTTTAAAACAGGGCAGGAGGCAGTCAGTCTCGATGATCTGCGCCAGATTGATCAGATTATTTACTACATCAAATCAGATCCCAGGGTTACCGCCGTGTATCTTGATGGTCACACGGATAATGTTGGTCGCAGGTACGATAACCGACAGATTTCCAAACGACGGGTAGAAGCCGTTGAACGCTACTTTATCGATAACGAGATCGATCCCGAGATGATCACCACCCGTTTCCATGGTGGTCGTTATCCTGTCGCAAATAACAACACGGCGAAGGGTAGAGCCGAGAACCGCCGAGTGACGATCCGGTTGGAGATGGATGAGGATATTCCGTTACCCGATAATCTGGTGTTCCAGTTACCAGAGGACGCCTTTGTCGCACCGACACTGAGTCTGCCTGTGTCGTCGCGTTAGGCCGGGAGTTATTTCAGCGAACCCCGTTTTTCAACTAGCAAGCCCCGTTTTTCAATCAGAAAATCCATCAAGGCCCGCGTTTTGGCGGGCAGCTGCGCACGCGATGGCACATACAGATAGAAACCCGGAAACGGCCTGCACCAGAGTGTAAGTACCCGTTGCAAGCGGCCTTCAGCAATATGCGTTTGCACGCTCAGATCCAGATACTTAATCAGACCGACCCCCTGCAGAGCGGCATTCAGCATATTTTCATCGTCGTTGAATATGGCGCTGCCTGTGGGCTCAAACACCACGGTGCGTTTACTGTCATCGGGGGAGGTGAAGCTCCACCGGTCGATCACACCACTGGATGAAAAACGATATGCCAGGCAATTATGCTGAATCAGGTCTTCCGGAGATTCCGGAACGCCATACCGTTCGAAGTATTCAGGTGCTCCGACGATCGCCATTTCGATGGAAGGAGACACAGGCACTGCCACCATATGCTCATCAAGGCTTTCTCCTAAGCGGATGCCCGCATCCACACCTTCTGCAACGATATTGCTCAGACCGTCATTCATCGTAAGGTCAATTTTCAGGCGGGGGTAGCGTGCAAGAAATTCCCCCATGTGCGGCTCAATTAACAGTCGAGCGGCAATCCTCGACGAGTTAATCCGCAGCAGGCCGGTGGGTTCTGCTTGAGATTCTCCGACTTCAAACACCGCTTGTTCAATTGCGCTCAGAGCGGGTTCCAGTACTGCCAGCAGACGCTGGCCCTCATCCGTCAGCGACATATTCCGCGTCGTACGGTTAATCAGACGCACATTCAGCTGCTGCTCAAGACTTTTCAGCTGTTGTGATAATGCGCCCCGCGTCACCTCCATCTCGGTTGCGGCTTTGGTAAAGCTGCGATGGCGGGCGATATGGGCGAACCAGGTGAGGGACGACAGAAGAGAGGGATCAAGTTTCATTTGTTTAGAATAACTAAACACTCATGTCATTGATAGCGCGTATATCAAATCAATCCGGTTTCATAAGATAGATCTCGTCGAACATACATTCATATGCACATAGCGTGACTAACATCTCGAGGAGATAACCCATGCCAAACGTTACTTTCAAAAACCTGAACGGCCACGGTATCACCATGGCAGCGACCATTAACTTCCCTGCGGGCTTTGATGAGAGCAAGACCTACCCAGCGGTGGTTGTGTCTCATCCGGGCGGCGGTGTGAAAGAGCAGGCGGCAGGCCTTTACGCTCAGAAGTTGTCGCAAGCAGGCCTGATTACGATCGCCTTTGATCGCTCTTTTCAGGGGGCAAGTACTGGGGAGCCGCGCCAGCTGGAAAACCCATTTGTCAGCACGGAAGACGTCAGCGCGGTTGTTGATTACCTGACCACGCTTCCGTATGTCGACTCTGACCGTATCGGTGCCATGGGTGTTTGCGCCGGTGCAGGTTACAGCGCAAATGCAGCCATTAACGACCGTCGCATTAAAGCGTTGGGTATGGTCAGCGCGGTCAATATTGGTCAGATGTTCCGCAATGGTTGGGAAAACAATGTCAGCGATGCAGACGCAGTGGGCTATCTCGATTTTGGTGCCAGCGCGCGTACCGAGGATGCCGCTTTGGGCGGATATTCCATGATTCCGTTGGCTCCGTTGAAAGAAGAAGATGCGCCGAACGAAGAGCTGCGTGAAGCCTGGGAGTACTACCACACCGCGCGTTGTGCCCACCCGAATGCACCGGGTTACGCGCTGGCACGTAATCTCAGCCAGATCATTACCTATGACGCGTACCACAAAGCAGAGGCGTTTCTGACACAGCCAGTACTGGCGGTGGCTGGCAGTGTTGCCGGTAGCAAGTGGATGAGTGAAGACCTGATGGCGCGCGCGGCAAGCAGCGACAAAACCCTGTATGTGATCCCGGGCGCGAACCATATGTCGCTGTACGACGTACCAATATACGTTGATCAGGCGGTGGCGCAGCTGGGTGAGTTCTTCAACCGTACGCTATGAGTCTGCTTCAGCCACCGCAGACCTGTCAGGGTTTGATACGATCTGGATCGGCACCGCCGGTCTGTAACTGTGTTGAAGTTAACCGCTTTGATGGCACGCGGGGCGGTGCCGTTCGAGCATCGCTCAGCGCTGCGTGGTCGTATGACACAGCAGATAACGCCCGAAGAAATGTTGCAGGCCATTGATGAAGAGTGGTTCTGATCAGCCCGTGCCGGATTAGCAACAGATTTGCGGGCAGGAAACGGACGCCCGCTGGCGTTATTGCTCACAATCAGTACAATATGCTCCCTTGAATTTTTGCCCCGGCGCTGTTGCCACCCCGTACAAAGAGACGGGCAGACAGGTAACAGTGCCGTTTATTTCTGGAGAAGCGCATGTCAGACATCAAGAAAGTCGTACTGGCGTATTCCGGCGGTCTCGATACCTCCGTAATCGCTAAGTGGCTGCAAACTGAATACAACTGTGAAGTCGTTACTTTTACTGCTGACCTGGGTCAGGGTGAAGAAGTAGAACCAGCGCGCGCGAAAGCCGAAGCTCTGGGCATCAAAGAAATCTACATCGACGACCTGCGTGAAGAGTTTGCCCGCGACTTCGTTTTCCCGATGTTCCGCGCTAACACCATCTATGAAGGTGAGTACCTGCTGGGTACCTCCATCGCACGTCCGCTGATCTCCAAGCGTCTGATCGAAATTGCGAACGAAACTGGCGCTGACGCGATTGCACACGGTGCAACCGGTAAAGGTAATGACCAGGTACGTTTCGAGCTGGGTGCCTACGCACTGAAGCCAGGCGTTAAAGTGATCGCGCCATGGCGTGAATGGGATCTGAACTCCCGTGAAAAACTGATGGCATACTGCGACGAACACAACATTCATATTGAGAAGAAGCCAGGTAAGAAGTCTCCATACTCAATGGACGCTAACCTGCTGCACATTTCTTATGAAGGCGACCTGATCGAAGATCCATGGGCAGAGCCAGAAGAAGATATGTGGCTGTGGTCGGTGTCTCCTGAGAAAGCTCCGGATGAACCTACTTACCTGACCATCAGCTTCAAGAACGGCGACCCGGTTGCGATCAATGGTGAAGACAAGTCACCAGCGACCATTATGGAAGAGCTGAACAAGATTGCTGGTGCGAACGGTGTTGGCCGTGTCGACATCGTAGAAAACCGCTACGTTGGCATGAAAGCCCGTGGTTGTTACGAAACCCCAGCCGGTACTGTGCTGCTGAAGGCACACCGTGCGATTGAGTCAATCACTCTGGACCGTGAAGCGGCTCACCTGAAAGACTCTCTGATGCCTAAGTACGCTGAGCTGATCTACAACGGTTACTGGTGGTCACCAGAGCGCAAGATGCTGCAGGCAGCCATCGACGCGACTCAGTCTGTAGTTAACGGTGATGTTCGTCTGAAGCTTTACAAAGGCAACGTGATTGTTGTTGGCCGTAAGTCAGAAGACACACTGTTCGACGAGAAGATTGCGACGTTCGAAGATGACGCGGGTGCATACAACCAGAAAGATGCGGAAGGCTTTATTAAGCTGAACGCTCTGCGTCTGCGTACTGCTGCGAAGAAAGGCCGTAACCTGCTGTAACATTCGGCAGGAAACTGAAAAGGCGCTCAATGAGCGCCTTTTTTGTGCCTGCTATTTTTTGCGGTACAGGCTAGTTATGGTCGCCCAGGGGGCCCGCTGATTTATTTCGAGAATTGTGCCATTTTTCACACTTCACTGTTTCTATCCGGAACTTCGCTGGTATTTTTCTGATCGTAAGGGCTATAGTGAAATCTCTTCGGGAGGTTTCCTGAATCGGCGGGAGTGACACGATGTTAAGAATGTTCTTAGTATTGCTGTTTGCAGGTGCTTTTACTGGCGTCAATGCCGGTACTTGGGTAAGCGCTGGTGAGCATGTTGCACTGCTGTCTCAGTCTGCCGATTTAATTGTCGACCTGCTGTCGGTTGATGACGATAAGCAGGCTTCTTCTTTTGCCGAAACCGATAGCAGTGATGATGCTCATCCGGTTCACGGTTATATCTTTGATCTGTTTCCTTCGATAAGCGGTGGTCCGCAGGCTTATAAAGCCAAAACTCAATATGCGCAGTACTCAGATACTGCCATCCGTGGTCCACCAGCTCACTGATCTCCACTACGTAATAACAATTCAAATACAGTTGGGTTTGTCTGCTCGCACTTGAATAGAGCGGCATGCCGAAGGAGTTCTATTATGAAAAAATTAACCTTATTCCCTGTTACCAGTGTTGATGAGCTGGCACATCCAGAAGCACCACAAGCCCTTGATATGCATTCACCGGCGATGAAATTCTTTACGGATTTCCGTGAGACAGAACCTTTGGTAATCGATGCTTCTGTGTCGGCTCCCGAGGCATTGAAAATGATGGTTTCTACTCATGTCCGAATGAAGCTGGTGGTGGATGATGAAGGGCACTTCAGCGGCATCGTGAGTGCCGATGATCTTACTGAGCAGGCAATCGTTGCCCGTGTAGGTAACAGTCGCAGCGCTCGCCACGACATTAAAGTGGCAGATCTGATGACGCGTAAAAAGGATCTTCTTGCATTGGATATTGCCGAGGTCGCTAAATCCAGTATCGGTGACGTGATTCACTTCCTGAAGGATAATTCGCGTCAGCACTGTCTGGTCATCGATGAGGAAACACACCAGATCTGCGGGATATTTTCTGCAAGCGATATTTCGCGCAAACTGAAATTACCGATCAACATTCAGGAGCAATCCAGTTTCTATCGGGTGTTTTCGGCGGTCTCATAAGCTGCTGGTTCAGGTCAAAAATGCCGGGGAGTTCCCCGGCATTTTTTATTCGTATTCAGTGACCAGCGACCATGTCCATAAACCAGTAAATCACCAGATCAACACGATATGGTCGTTGGTCAGATTTCAGCGAAGCAATATAGATATCGTTGAGCAGTGGCATTGCAGCGTTTACCTCAAAGGCCTGAAGGCGTCCATCTGCAAGGTACTCCTGGACGCAGTGGCGAGGGAATATGCTTATGCCGAGACCTCCCAGTGTCATCAGGATCGCACCATCGATACTGTTGATATTGCACGCACAATGGAGAGAGAGTGCCTGAGTGTGCAGACTCTGCGGGAAATTATGAGC
>JAYNJA010000038.1:0-13637 GCA_038109705.1 Thalassolituus sp.
TCTTCAGACAGCGCTTTGATCAATGGGAACTTCTTCGCCTCTGTGGTTTCGATGGTCAGCTCAGGTGTGCTGACGTCCGCCGGTAGTGCGCGGAAAACGTCCGCCACTGTGCCGTTACGGGTCGCCAGAATTTCCAGCAGGCGGGCACCGGCGTATAAGCCATCGTCAAATCCGTACCAACGCTCGGCGATATAAAAATGGCCACTGAATTCGCCACCCATGGCCGCCTTGGTTTCTTTCAGCTTGCGCTTCATCAGCGAATGGCCGGTTTTCCACATAGTCGGGCGACCGCCAAGACGATTAATCATCGGCGCCAGATGGCGGGAGGATTTCACATCGAAGAGGATATCGGCACCCGGACGGCGCGGCAGAATGTCTTCGATGAGCAGCATCATCATGCGGTCTGGCCAGATAGTGTTGCCTTCGTTGTCGACCAGAATGACTCTGTCGCCGTCGCCATCAAACGCCAGACCCAGATCGGCCTGATTTACCAATACGGCATTTTTCAGATCTTCGAGATTTTCAGGCTCGCCCGGATCAGGGTGGTGATTCGGGAAGTTACCGTCGACATCGCAATACAGCTCGGTCACTTCTATGCCCATGTTGCGGAACAGCTCTGCGGCAAATGGGCCTGCGACACCATTGCCAGCATCTATCACGATATGCAGATCGCGGTTGATCTGGATGTCTTCTTCGATACGGGCAAGGTAGCGGTCGCGGATATCGTCTTCACGTACGCCGGCGTAACCGTTGGTGTAGTCTTCAACGCGTATACGTGCAGCGATGTCCTGAATTTCTTTTTCAGACAGAGGTTGCTGGTCGATGACGGCTTTAAACCCGTTGTACTGGGCCGGGTTATGGCTGCCTGTGACCATCACACCACATGGGGTATCCAGTTCGTGGGTGGCGTAATACAGAGCGCCGGTTGGCAGCATGCCAAGGCGGTTCACACTACAGCCGGACTCAAGTAAGCCGCGCTGCAGTTGCTTGGCCAGGTGTTCACTCGACAGGCGACCATCCCAGGCAAGATTGATTCGCTCAAAGCCACGTTCACGCACCTGGCTACCTAATGCACGACCGATACCGTAGACGGTGTCATCGGTCAGTTCTTTGCCGACAAGACCGCGAATATCGTAAGCGCGGAAAATATGTTCAGGCAGACCTGGGCCGCTGTTGCCATCGTATTCGACGATGTGGTCGTCTTCTTCGATAGTTTCTGACTCGTCTTCCGGTTCGTCGAGTTCTGGCAGGTCGTCGCGTTGAATACGTTCTTTGGTCGGCTCTTTCGCAGCATGGGCTTTCGCAGCGGCACGAGCTGCGTGTAGCTTCTGCATCAGTTCTTCACCCGCGAGAGTGACGTCTTCTGCAAGTTCGTTGAACAGGCGCAGCTTAAATGGTTGTGGCTCGCTGATCTCTTCTTTGAAGTAACGCTCAATAAACTGCTGGAAATGGGGGCGGTTTTTGTTCAATACGCGGGTCTGAACATACAGCACCGCAAAGAGGGCTCCCAGTGTCAGGCAGAGGGTCAGAATCCACGGGAACGACAGGCTGAACAGAGACAGCACCGGGCGCTGATCGGATGGCGTATAGGTCAGAAACCAGTAGTTATTTATCGGCACGGTGACTGGGGTAATTGGTCGAGCAGGCGGCTGGCCTGCAGTAAATACCTGAATGCCGTTCTGCTCCAGCGGGGAGAGCTTCTGCATTACTTTGATCTGACCCAGATCATCGGCCACGGTCGAGCGGAAGGCCTGCAGCCAGTCGCTGCCATAGCGCACCAGTAGCACGCCCTGAACCATGCGCGGATCAACGGATACCGGGCTTGCCCAGAAGAAGCTTTGCTGGCCGTCGATATTCACGGCCTCAAGCTTCATATCGTCGCCTCGCAGGGTGCGGTTAACCAGATCCTGCACTGCGAAGTTGTAACGACTCTGAAGGCCTCGCACATCGCGGGCGGTCAGGAGTTCAATACCTTCAGCGCCGGGGAGCAGCAGCTGTAATGTGTCGAACCAGTCTTCGCTCATCGTGCCGATGGCGGCTACGGTGCGAGGATGCTGGCTGGCGGCCAGCTGCATGCGGCGTGTGTCTTCAAGGCGCGTTCTCAACGAGAGCGCCGCCTGGGAGGCAACGGCTTTGGCGTACACTGAGTCGACGTCTGACTGGGTCAGCATATTGATCTGAACGCTTTGCAGGGCAAAGCCGCCGGCAATAAACAGTAGTGCCAGCCAGATGGCTACGCGGCCGTAGGTGACGATCGTCAGGCCTTTTCCAGATGCTTTGGCCATGCTTAGCTCCCTATGCCGTTTGGGCACATGATTTTATTATTGTTATTGATCCGTTTACGTGACGTGGTTCCCTTAAGAACGTCCTGAGTGGCCAAAACCACCGGCGCCACGTTCAGTTTCAGTAAAGTCACTTACAATTTCGAAGGCGGCCTGCACCACAGGTACCAGAACAAATTGCGCCATGCGCTCGCCGACTTCCATGGTGAATGGCGTATTGCCGCGGTTCCAGCAGCTGACCATCAGCTCGCCCTGATAATCAGAATCGATCAGACCAACCAGATTGCCCAATACGATACCGTGCTTATGACCCAGACCTGAGCGTGGCAGGATGATGCCCGCCAGGGCAGGGTCCTCGATGTAGACCGACAGGCCGGTTTTGATCAGGTGAGTTTCACCGGGATTGATGGTGATGGCTTCATCAATGCAAGCGCGCAGGTCGAGCCCGGCAGAACCGGCGGTGGCGTATTCCGGCATTGGAATGGTGTCGCCGATACGTGAGTCGAGTACTTTTACCTGCAGCTTGTGCATAGTAGATCCTTTGATTTTCTTGTCTGTGGTGATTCTTAGTATGTGGTCAGTGCATAGCGCGTCTGGCCATCACGGCCTATAACGCTCTGCTATCAGCTGAATAAGGCTACGGGCCAGTGTCTTCTTGTTCATTGTGTCGAAATGCTGATCGCCATCTTTCCAGAACACAGTCACTGCGTTGTTGTCACTATTAAAGCCTATGTCGCTGTTGGACACATCATTGGCGACGATCATATCGAGGTTTTTCCGCGCCAGCTTGTCCTTGGCGTAGTGCTGCACGTCCTGTGTCTCGGCAGCAAAACCGACCGTGAACGGATGCGGCTCATGCGCGGCGACGGTGGCAACGATATCTGGGTTTTTGATCAGCTGAATGCTCAGCTCATCAGTGGATTTCTTCACCTTCTGCTCGGCAACTTCTGCAGGGCGGTAATCAGCCACAGCGGCAGACGCAATAAAGACCTGACAGTGGTCCAGCTCGCTTTGCGCGGCCTGCAACATATCCAGTGCGCTGTTCACTTTGACAGTGCGGATACGGTCAGGCGCGGGTAGATTGACCGGGCCTGAAATCAGAGTTACCTGAGCTCCTGCATCGCGCGCAGCTTCGGCAATGGCGTACCCCATTTTGCCGGAGCTGTGATTCGAGATATAACGCACCGGGTCAATGGCTTCCCGGGTCGGGCCTGCCGTAATCACCACGCTGACACCGGCGAGAATGCCGGTATCGAATTTCTTTGCGACTTCAGCTGCGATCAATTCCGGGTCCATCATGCGGCCGGGGCCAACATCGCCACAGGCCTGTTCACCGGCGTCCGGACCAATAATGGTGAGGTTATCGCCATGGGCTTCCTGCAGGCGCTGGATATTGGCCTGTGTAATCGGATCGCGCCACATGGCCTGGTTCATTGCCGGGGCAATACAAAGCGGGGCTTCGGTCGCTAAGCAGATGGTGGTCAGCAGGTCATTACCCATCCCCTGGGACAGGCGGGCAATCAGATTGGCGCTGGCCGGTGCGATCAGCATCAGATCAGCCCATTTTGCCAGTTCAATATGGCCCATGCCGGCTTCGGCTTCAGGATCAAGCAGAGCGTAATGCACCGGATTGCCCGACAGGGCCTGCATCGTCAGCGGCGTAATAAACTCGCGTGCGCCATCTGTCATCACTACGCGGACATCCGCACCTGCCTTTTTCAGGTGACGAACCAGTTCGGCACTTTTATACGCCGCAATGCCACCGCTGATACCGAGAACGATACGACGGTTAGACAGCTGCAGCAGCGCCCGAGGATTGAGCTGAGGATTGGATGGTTGCATAGTTGAAAACAGCCTGACTAGAATGACAGCCAGTATATCACCCGACTCTTTTAATCACAGACCTACAAGGAGGTAGGAATGGCGATTACCGATTGGCCTGCGAGCGAGCGCCCGCGGGAGAAACTTCTTGAGAGCGGCCCGACCGCATTATCAGACGCTGAACTGCTGGCGATCTTTCTTCGCACCGGTGTGAAAGGCAAAAGTGCCGTCGACCTGTCCCGAGAGTTGCTTAGCGATTTTGGCGGGCTTCGCCAGCTGTTAACCGCGACTCAGACTGACTTCTGTAAACCGCTTGGGTTAGGCTCCGCGAAATATGCCTTGCTGCAGGCAGTGCTGGAAATGGCGCGTCGACATCTGGCTCAGGGGTTGCAGCGTGGCGATGCGCTGTCCAGCCCACAGGACACTCAGCGTTATCTGCAGGCGCAGCTACGTGACCGCGATTACGAAGTGTTCGCCTGTCTGTTTCTGGATAACCAGAATCGCGTAATCCGTTATCGTGAGTTGTTCCGGGGAACCATTGATGCAGCCGCCGTGTATCCACGCGAAGTGGTGAAGCAGGCACTACAGGAAGGGGCTGCTGCCGTTATTCTGGCTCATAACCATCCATCCGGTGTTGCAGAGCCCAGCGGAGCCGACAGAGCCATTACTGAGCGTCTGCAGCAGGCGCTGGGGTATATGGATATCCGGGTGCTTGATCATCTCGTGGTTGGTGATGGTTACTGCGTTTCTTTTGCCCAGCGAGGGTGGCTGTGAGTCGAAATATTGGGAGGGTGATAGTGTGTAAAATTTGCACTTTTGCTTGCGGGCCCCTCTGCGTTTTGGTATAAAGCGCAACTCTTTTCAGCCAGGGCCGTTCACGGTCATCATAAAATGATGATGTACGCCCACGGTTGGTAACGAATTCAATTTGTTCGATACACACAAAATCGGGGCGAAGAACCATGTCTAAGGTTTGCCAAGTTACAGGAAAAGGTCCTGTTACAGGGAACAACGTTTCCCACTCACAGATCAAAACTAAGCGTCGTTTTCTGCCAAACCTGCAGAGCCACCGCTTCTGGGTAGAAAGCGAAAACCGTTTTGTACGTCTGCGTATCTCTACTAAAGGTATGCGTATCATCGATAAGAAAGGTATCGATGTAGTACTGGCAGAGCTGCGTGCACGCGGCGAAAAAGTCTAAGGAGACCTGTTATGCCACGCGATAAGATCCGTCTTGTATCAAGTGCCGGTACCGGTCACTTCTATACTACTGACAAAAACAAGCGCACCATGCCTGAGAAATTCGAGATCAAAAAATTTGATCCAGTAATTCGCAAGCACGTTGCGTACAAAGAAGCTAAGATCAAGTAATTGACCTTCTTCTGAAAGAACCCGGCTCCGGCCGGGTTTTTTTATGGCCGTAACCCATGGGGCTGCACACACATACGGTAAATACAAAAAGCCCGGGAAACCCCGGGCTTTCCTCAGAACAGAGTTACCTCAGTTCAGAGTTGGCACTGTGAAGCGCCCTGGTTATCGCGAACAATAGCGATATCTGCCCAGTTCACTGCTCCGTCGTTGTTCAGGTCATAGTTAACACCTGGATAGAACGAGCGGAAGTAGATGCGCCAGGTATCGACGCTATCGATTTCACCATCTGCATTCAGGTCACCAGCCAGCAGTTCAGCCTGAGGTAATACCAGTTCTGAACCTGTTTCTGCAGATACGGTTGCTGTTACACACTCATAGACATGATTTGGATACTCAATGCTCAGTGTGTAATCGCCAGAGGTCAGCTCAGAGAACGCGTAGGTACCATCAGCGGCTGCATTAGTAGTAACTGTTGTGCCATCAGCTTTCAGCATAGTAACAGTGACGCCTGACGTCGGTACGTAGTTGCCTGGCAGTGTTACTGAGCCCATCAGAGTGGTTGTGGTGTCATTGCTGAATGAGTACAGGCCAGCACCGCTCATGAAGCTGGTAGGCGACAGGAAGCGGAAGGAGTTGCGTGAATAGTCAGCAATGAACATTCCCATTGTTTCTTCGCTGAAAACCGGCGCATTTACGTCAGCTTTGAACGGGTCTTCAACAGCCATGCTGTAAAGGCTGTTGCCTTCTACGGCCAGGATTTCAGCCGCTGCAATAATTGCTTCGAATTCTTCCTGAGAAATGTTCTCTGATAAGTTAAAAGCGCGTTTATCAGTTGGAGGCATAGGATAGTTATCCATCAGGCCTGCGGGTGTTTCAGTGTGTCTCGCCACACTTGCTTCGTATGCTCCCAGGAATTCAGTGCGCATCTGAGCTGCATCGCTGTAGTATTGGCCGAGACCTTCACGCTGGCGCAGTTCAATAGCAGCGTCAGTCAGCCACTCTTTTTCGCCAGTAACGATGTTTTCAGCATAGGCAGGTAGGCCGTACAGCGTTGACTGGGTCAGACCTTCATAGAAAACAGGGTAGACAGCGCCCAGGATAACGTCGGAATCGTAACCAAGAGCAATCACGTGGTTTGCTGGTTTGGTTGCAACGACTTCGTCACAAGTGATAGTTCCGCCCAGGTTGCCCTGACCAATACCTGTACCACCAGTGTACTGCGTGGTCAGAGTATAGCTGCAGATCTCACGGCTAATTTCTGGGTAGCCATCTTCGTTTACATCACTCACTCGTGAAACAAGGATGTACTTGTCATTCATTTCGCGAATATAGGTGTCTTCGCTAACGTAGGTGATCTGTTCGACAAAACCATCTTCATGGACGTAATGAATCGCAGAGTTCACAGCATAGAACAGAGGAATCATCTGGTTATCAACTGGTGAAGGAGTCTCGCTGCTACCGAACTCAGCGGTGCTTTCGACCAGATTGAAGAATGGCGACAGGCCCTCCAGAATCAGAGGTCGTTCGCCTTGGTTGATAATAATTGAGTTTGCAAAATCTTCTGTGAGTTCTGCGATAAATTCAGGACTCAGAGTGCTGTTGAATGACGTTTCAAGGCCACTTGGCAGAACCACTCGAACTGGTAAACCCACTTCTTTGTCACGTACTGCTACCAGATTATGATAGTTCGCAACGTTGGAGGAGTTTTCGCTACCAACATGGGTTACAGCTGTAACTATAGCGCTACAGACGTCAGCCGCTTGGGCAATTACTGACGTTGAAGGGTCAAAGGTCGACTGGTCACAGCGATAGATTGTGCTGTCGGAGTCAATAGCGTTCCAGACGTCAAAGTAATATGAATCAGCGCTGTGCCCAACCATCTCTTCACCCGCCAATTCAGCGATCAGTGACTCAGATACAGGGATGCCATCTACCGGTAGGTTAGTTGTCGCAAAATGAAGGAAGTAACGGCTCAGTCGCGCAAACTCCTGTGGGTCTGCAGGTACGGTCAGGCCAAGTTCAGCTAGAGCCAGGTTCGCTTCCAGAGACGTTGGTACTTCAGGGTAGTTTTCAAAAATCGCACGGATACCGCTAGCTTCTGCTTCTGTTACTGGGTAAAGAGGAGAAGTCAGAACAACATCTAAGGCTTCTTCCATATTGGTTGCTGTAGTTTTCAGAGTAACCAGGTTCTCGAAATCACTAGCGCCGTTTGACAGGATGTTCTTCCGGAACGCTACGCCATCTTCTGTTAACAGAAATGGGCGCTGCGGAACGCCATTTTCCGTCAGGGACACCGTGCGGTAATCCTGAGTAACGATTAATTCAGCTGCGGCTGGGAGAGTGGTGAGTGCGCAGCAGATCGCTGCACTTAGTTTTGTCAGTTTCATACAATTTCCTTATATTCCATGTATGTGCCTTAACATGACGTCATGTCATGAATGGCAGGTCGAATCTTATACAGGTGTCAGTTAAACGTCACCCGTTTTGAAATCTTTGTTGGCAGATTTTTGTCGTCATTTGATGGATGCTGAAATGCCTGAATTACCCGAAGTAGAGACCACCCTGCGTGGCATCAGCCCTTACCTGAAAGATCAGATCATCACCCGCGTGGATGTGCGTCAGCCAAAATTACGTTGGCCGGTAGAGGAAGAGGTGCGGCAGCTCGTAGGACAAAAGGTGACAGGCCTGAGTCGTCGCTCGAAGTACATTCTGGTTGAATCTGAAGTTGGAACAGCGATCTGGCATCTGGGTATGTCGGGTTCTTTGCGTTTGGTCGATCCTTCAGCACCGGCAACCAAACACGACCACATCGACTGGCACCTGAGTAATGGCAAAGTACTGCGTTATCACGACCCTCGCCGTTTTGGTGCCTTGCTGTGGGTCGCACCAGGAGCCACGAGCGATCATCTGACTCATCTAGGGCCAGAGCCCCTGTCGGACGATTTTACTGATGATCACCTGTTCCAGCGCAGCCGCGGTAAATCGCAGGCCGTAAAGACCTTCATTATGGATGGCAAGGTGGTGGTTGGTGTCGGGAATATCTATGCCAACGAAAGCCTGTTTCTGGCAGGTATCCGCCCGCAGACGCCTGCAGGCAAGATCAGTAAGGCGCGCTATCAGTTGTTAACAGCAACGATCAGACAGGTGCTTGCAGCGGCGATTGAGCAGGGGGGAACCACATTAAGGGATTTCGTGGGTGGCGATGGCAAACCGGGGTACTTTGCTCAGCAGTTGTTTGTGTATGGTCGTGGTGGTGACGAATGTAAAAAATGCGCCACCACACTGAAAGAGATACGTCAGGGGCAGAGAGCCACCGTATATTGCCCTAAGTGTCAGCGTTAATTGATCAGGAGCATGTTGCCAGAAGGTGTATGGACTACACTGAAAGAAAATAATTACTACTGATTACTAGCACGGGTGTCACGTGAGAAAACTTAACCGTCCGATCATTATGGATATCGAAGCCTCAGGCTTCGGACCGGACAGTTATCCTATCGAGGTTGGTTTAGCGCTGGGTGATGGCGAGCGCTACTGTAGTCTGATCACGCCGGTTGATGACTGGGTTCACTGGGATGAATCAGCGCAGGGTGTGCATAACATTACCCGCGATATGCTTAAACGCCATGGGCGTCATCCTCATCAGATTGCATCAGAGCTGAATGACCTGCTGGAAGGGCAGACCGTCTACAGCGACGGCTGGGTCGTAGATAAACCCTGGCTGATCCGGTTGTTTTTTGCTGCAGGGCTGGATATGAAGTTTCAGCTCAGTCCGTTAGAAATGATCATGACAGAGCCGCAGTTTGCTGTCTGGGATGATACCAAACAGCGTCTGACGGAGGAGGCTAACATCCCCCGCCATCGCGCCAGCAACGATGCCTGGTTGATTCAGGAAACCTACCGGGCAACGACTATCCCGCCTGATACAGCAATTACTGGTTAAGCGTATATTCCAGCGTAATTTCTGTATTGAGTAGTTTTGAAATCGGACAGCCTGCTTTGGCTGTCTGAGCAATACGTTCAAACTCGTCGCCATCAATACCAGTTACCTGCGCTTTCAGGCTCAGTGCTGATTTAGTGACAGAGAAACCATCGCCATCCTTATCCAGTGATACCGCAGCTTCTGTTTTCAGCTGGCCATCTGTATATCCTTCGCCTTCAAGAGCAAACGATAGCGCCATGGTAAAACAGCTGGCATGAGCCGCAGCGATCAGCTCTTCTGGATTAGTTCCAGGTTCATCCTCAAAACGGGTATTAAAACCGTAAGGCTGATTGTTCAACGCACCTGTTTCAGTGGATACGTTGGCTTTCGATTTTTTGCCTAGTGAATGATAAATCGCTGAACCTTTTTTAATAATGCTCATGCTATCTCCATCAAATGAATACATAAGTTCCGATGGAAAATCGCAATGGAAGTTCAGAAATTTTTCAATTATTGTCCGGTGAGTTTTATCAATTAAATAAAAAAACCCCGGAAAACCGGGGCTTAGTGGTCAGTTAACGGCTGCCATTATTCCTTCAATCATCTTTCCTATAGCGACTTTCTGTAGAGCCTGATCTTCGGTGATGCCAGTACGTACAATCACCAGATCCTTCTCCGGAATCAGCACAATTCGCTGGCCCTGATGGCCTGCGAAATAGCGCAGATCTGGCAGGTTCTTCCAGCGATCACCGTTGGCGTTGATCCAGAGTTGGGCGGCGTAATTAGCTGCTGCGAGTGACGGAGACAGTGCAAAGTCGACCCACTCACGGGAGAGCACCTGCTCGCCATTCCATTCACCGCCTTGTTGATAAAGGAGGCCCAGTCGCGCCCAATCGCGTGGTGTCATGAATCCATAAGCACCGCCTACCATCTGGCCGTAGGCATCAAATTCAACAAAGGCACTGGTAATGTTCAGCGGATAGAATAGCTGCTGCTGATAGAAGTCGTAAACGGCCTGCTGGCTGCCGAGAATGTTCTGTACCACCGCTGCTACACGGTTTGCCTCGGCGGTGGAGTATTCAAAGTGTTGGCCGGCTTCGTATACCTTAGGCTGGTTTACTGCATAGCCATGCTGATTGCTTTCCAGATACAGCATCTGGGTCACATCAGAAAAGCCGGTATAGTCTTCGTTCACTAATACACCTCCGGCCATATTTAACAGCTGGCGGGTAGTGATGGACTCGCGCTCGGTGTCTTTCCATTCGGGAATCGGTGCGGCTTTATCCAGATCCAGTTTTCCCTGATCTGCGAGTTTACCGGCGAGCATGCCGGTAATGGTTTTGGTCATCGACCAGCCGAGTAGAGGAGTATCTTTATCGGCACCTTCACCATAGCGTTCGTAAATCAATTTGCCTTTGTGAACTACGAGAACAGAAGTGGTATTCAACGGCGTATCATAGGTCTCTTCAAACATGGCGTCAGCGGTTTTGCCGAGGGCGGCCATATCGACACCGTCTGGCTGATAGTTTGATGTGGCAGACCCATATGGCCACTCAATTTCTGGCGAAAGAGTCGGAGCAATTGAGGGCGTAAACGGGATGGCCGCAACCTCTTCACGGGTGCGGTCGATCAGCAATGTGCAACCTTTGCCTTCGGTATAAAAGGCAACGGATTCATCACCGGTAAGAAAATCTCCGACGCGGACTTCTTTCTGGTCATAGTCCACATCAAGGGTCCAGATCCATGGCAGAGGTTTTACTTTCTTGCGCATGTATTCTTCTGTGACCGTATCGGCGTCGAATCCCGAATTAAATACAAAAGAGCACAGGTATTTAGCAGAGAAACCTTTGCCTACGGGAATGTCATCCAGCAGACCACAGCCGCTTAATAGCATTGAAGAAGACAGCGCTAACGCAGCGAATTTTTTCATTATTATTTTCCGGATTTAATTCAGTGTTTATTTAAATAAGCGATTTCAGCCATTGCCATGCGCGACCCATGAATTCGTATAAAGCACGTTCTGTTTTATACAGCCCTGTGGCATCCAGCTTGAGGTCACTTTGCCATGCTCCGGTGTATTTAGCGGGCGCAGGGAGCGGGGATAGTCCAGCCTGTTCAAAGAAGGTTACTGCGCGCTTCAGGTGTGATGCTTCTGTAACCAGAGCGAAGCGTTTATTCTGTAACAGTGACTTGGTCAGTTGGGCTTCTGCTTCTGTGTCCTGTGCTGTCGGAAATGCATATATCCGCAGAGGGTCGACACCTTGTTCAATCGCTGCGTTTTTTAACAGCTCAGCATGGGGCTCGGTGCTTGAAAACCCCGCGTAGCCAGTAACGATTAATATGGCATCGGGGTTTTCATTCAGAATACGTAGCCCTTCCATTAAGCGATAAACCGCAGAGGGCCCTAGCGACATAATCGCTGGACTGTCGGGTGGGGCGCTTTTACTGGCGCTGCCAAGTACGACGACGGCATCGACTTTCTGTGTTGTATCAAAAATAGGGTAGTAGTGCTCGTGCGGTCGGATAAGGTCGTCGGCAACTGGGTTCCAGCTGCTGAGACCAAGAATCAGAAAACCAGCCAGCAGTACGAATCGCGCTTTTACAGGTGATCGCTTCAGCCAGATAAATCCCAGCAGAATACACAGCAAGGTCAGAGGAATCGGCATGGCCGCCATGCCGATCAGTTTTTTGATGATAAAACCGGTTTCCATTTCGTCAGGGCACCATCAATGTGTCACTACCTGTGATGCACCAACACCACGCGGGTCTGAGGCGGCAGTAACTTCACCGGTTTTCTTATTAATCAGGATCGCCTGCATATTCCCATACTGGCGGCCAACGTCTTTAAAGCTATGACCGCGAGCACTCAGGTCTTCCATGACTAATGATGGAATTACGCCTGGTTCGTGCTGAATAACATCCGGCAGGTACTGATGATGGATGCGTGGCCGGGATACCCAGTCTGCCACTGGTTTACCTTCGAGATATTCCAGCGTGCCCAGAAACACCATGCTGATAATGCGGCTGCCACCCGGAGTGCCTAGCACGGCGATACTGTCTGGTGACTCCAGCATAGATGGGCTCATTGATGACAGTGGGCGCTTACCTGCAGCAATAGCATTGGCGTCATTACCGACTAAGCCATAGGCGTTTGGCTCACCCGGCTTGGCAGAGAAATCATCCATCTCGTTGTTGAGCAGAACGCCGGTACCCGGAATCGTAAACGCCGAACCAAACGGCAGGTTAATACTCAGTGTGGCGGATACGCGGTTACCTTCGGCATCCACTACGGATAAGTGTGTAGTGTGGAAACCTTCTTCGATATTTTTCGGGCCTTTTAGGTCAAGGCTTGGCGTCGCTTTATCCATATCAATGCTGGTGGCCCAGGCGGTGTTGCGTTCGTCGCTGATAAGTTCTGCAACTGGCACATCAACGAAATCCGGATCTCCCAGATATTCGGCACGGTCACGGTAAGCGCGGCGCATCACTTCGGTCAGCAGGTGAATCTGATCGGCCTCATTGAGTACTGTCCAGTCGTAGTGCTCGAGCATTTTCAGCATCTGGGCGATCGCAATACCGCCAGAGGACGGCGGCGGCGCACTGATCAGTCGGGTGTCGCCGAAGGTAATCGTAATTGGTTTGCGCTCTTTTACCGTATAGCCTGACAGATCGGTAAGTGCCCACTCACCGCCGGCCTTATTGACCTCGGTAACCATTTCTTCGGCCAACGGGCCTTTATAAAAGCCGTCAAAGCCCTTGGCGGCGATGCTCTCCAGGGTGTCGGCAAGGTCCGGTTGTTTGAGGATAAAACCCTTCCCGGGTACATAGTCGTCTTTCAGGAAGATGCTGGCTGATTCTGGATAGCGCTTAATGGCATTCAGGCGGAAGCCCATCAGCATCTGATAGTGCTCGTCGATTTCAAAACCGTTGCGAGCCTGGGCGATGGCGTCTTTCAGCGTGATTGATAAGGGCAGTTTGCCGTAGTGTTCAGCGATATGAGCGAAGGCTGCAGGTTGCCCTGGAATACCACCGGCAGTCGGCCCGTTAACGGCCTTATCGCGGTTCACTGAGCCATCTTCGTTCAGGTAGTAATCACGGTGAAACGAAGCTGGCGCAGTTTCGCGTGCGTCGATAAAGCGGTACTGCTTGTCTGAAGCATTGTATAAGAGCCAGAAGCCACCACCGCCAATGCCTGCGCTGTATGGTTCCACTACGCCAAGGCTTGCTGCGACAGCGATTGCAGCGT
>JAYNJA010000038.1:13647-17917 GCA_038109705.1 Thalassolituus sp.
CAGCAAAACAGTGGGCAGAATCCGACGCATAAAAAAGGCCTCCGTGTACGGGAGGCCTTAGTGTCGTCGCCTGGGCCGCAAGGTGCAACCCAGAGAACGGAATCAACCGATGGTTTTGCCAGTCAGACGCTCGTACTTAGCTTCGAGTTCTTCCTGAGTTTCCATGTTGTTCTCATCCTGTGGGATACAGTCAACAGGGCATACCAGCTGGCACTGTGGCTCGTCATAGTGACCAACACACTCGGTGCACTTAGACGGGTCGATTTCATAGATTTCCTCACCAGCGGAGATCGCTTCGTTCGGACATTCAGGTTCGCAAACATCACAGTTGATGCATTCATCAGTAATAATCAGAGCCATGACATAACCTCCGTCAGGGGCAAAAGCAGAAATAAACGCGGCGTATTATGCCTGAGTTTGATGTTTTTTCAGAGTCGCAGCGACTTTTGGATGAACCAGAGTGCTGATATCACCTCCCAGAGCTGACACCTCGCGCACAATCGTCGACGAAATGAAGGAGTACTGCTCAGACGGCGTCAGGAACAGGCTCTCTACATTCGGTGCCAGTACGCGGTTCATATTCGCCAGTTGGAACTCATACTCGAAGTCGGATACCGCACGCAGCCCGCGCAGGATGATGTTCGCTCGCTTCTCTTTAACAAAGTCGGCAAGCAGGTTGCTGAAACCAACAACTTCAACGTTGTGCAGGTGGCTCAATACATCTGAAGCCAGATCAACACGGGCTTCCAGATCCAGCAGAGGGCGTTTCTTCGGGCTTGCCGCTACCGCAACGATGATGTGGTCGAACATGCGCGCTGCGCGTTCGATCAGATCGGTGTGGCCATTGGTGATCGGATCAAAAGTACCCGGGTATACAACAGTATTCATAAAATCATCCTTAGAGGTGATGAATGCGCGAATAGTAATAGATGGGCCTGCTATGAACAACAGAGGCTGATCAGAAACTGACCCGAATCATCCTAACCCCGTGTGCGGGTGGCCGATTACACTCTCTGCTCCCTGAATCATGGATGATGCCATATGAAAACGTTGAAGACGTCGTTCCGTCTCTTATCCCTTGTTTTGCCCCTCTCTGTAGTTACCCTGGTTGGCTGTGGTGGTGTGGATGAGCCCGAACCAGAAACCCTGGCCGAGTGTCTGAGTGGGGAGTGGAGTAAAGACTACTCGGTGGTGAATACGTACGACGGTACTACGGATAATTTCCATCACTCTTACCGTTTTAATGATGATGGAACGATTGAACTCAGAAGCTACGCGGATGTGATCAATTGGGATGATCTCTGGGTAGATAATGAAACTCCATTGTTCGATTGGGCTGGTCCTTTCGGCGACGTTGCTGAGTTTCTCACCGAACTCGTTGGTGGTGGAGATGAGTATCTTTACCGGGAGGGGACTTGGTCGGCCAGTAGTGAAGATAGTTATCTTACTTTGACTCTGGCCGATACCTGGGGGGCAAGCCCATATGGTTATACTTTCGCAAAGTGGAATTTTAATCAGAAGGTATCGTCGGATGATTCAGATGTCACTCAGGTCGTGACGTCCTGGCCAGTTAACTGCAAGAGCGATCAGTTTGTTATCAATGCCCTTGAGTCTGATCATGGCGATACAATCGAAGGTTTATGGACCAATAGCACCGCCAATGTAAATGTCTCACTTGAGACTGAAAGCGTTGGTTTATCCTATCGAGGACGATCGGACAAACGTGGCTACGACCTGCTATATAGTGCAGCCGGCTATAGTATGGCTGCGTGTTTTACTGGTCTGGAAGAAAATCCAAGGCGCTGGTATGACAGGTCACTGGTACGTGTCGATCTTTCAGGCAACAGTCCTCGAATAGAGCATTTTGATATACCGGAGCCCGATGCCGCAGTCGAAGTCGGGGATTATTTATACTATGTAGATGGGACTGAGCAAGCTGGTCGCTATCGTCTGAGTGACGGTTCGACTGAAACTTTCACTTTGCCAGGGAGTTTTTATAACAGAGGTCTTGCTCTGACTGAATTTGATTCCGGGATTGGATTTCTGGTTCATAACGCCGATGATTATTTTAAAGGCGATTTATATTTATTGAAGAATGATGGTACAGCGGCTCAGTTTAACTCTGTCGTTGATGATACGCCGGTATTCAATAATCATGTTCTTACCTGGATGGAAAATGATCAGGTATACCATACGAACTTATCAACGTCTGAAACGCAGCCATTTTTTGTTGCCGACAAACAAGAACGTCGTTTTATTCGCGACTGGGTGAGCGATTGGGATGGTCACGGGTATTACTATCATGTGGCGAACCTCAGCTCTTACCGTCATGAATTGTGGTATCAGCCTGGTGAAGCTGAAACAGCAATTTTTATAGCTGATTTAGCTAAATATGATCTCTCCAATGTTGGGCAAGCTCAGATGCGGATGTTAAATGAAACTACGGTTTTGTATATCACCCGGGTTGCAGGCATGAACGCGAAACTATCGGTGTACAATATGGAGACTCGGCAGTTGATTGAGCATGATGCTGATTGGCCAGTAGATTTTGTAAATCTTGGTTTTATTCATCAGGGACCGCAGCCTGGAAGTATTTATCTGAGCTTCAATTCTTCAGCTACGTTATGGTTGTTGCATGCTGACTCGTCTTTGTCTCAAGTATGGTCGGAAGAATATTTTGCAACGAACACTACGAATCATGAAAAGTATATATCAGTAGCGGGCAGGCTCTATTTTATGGGACAAGATGGTGGGATAGAGCACCTCAGCCGGTACGATGAGTACAATCCAGTAAGGCTCAGCTATCTCAGTGATAATCTCTATTTTCAGAATGATGAAGGAGCGGTCTTTCGTGTAACTGATCTTGGAGATGTGGTCCGTCTTGATGAGGAATTGATTGTGATCTCGGGCTACAACCCTGGACTGTATCCATATGAGATATTTTCATATCAATCAGGAGAGGCGGGCCGAGAAATCGCCGCTTACTGGCCAGAATCCGGGGAAACGTTCCTGATAGATGCTTTGGATGTTTATGGCCTTTCCTCTGGGAGTTTTATTATAGACCGGAGTTCTACCTCGATGCTGATGTTATCTTATTGGCGTGAGGCGGTATGTGATGGCCCTTACGCGCCGCTTATTATGGAGGATGGACAACTCTGGTATGACACCAATTACCGTCCTGTATATGGTCAGGGAGTCTATCGTCGATGATTGATTTCAGAGGCGAGTGACCAAATAAGAGTAGATGGAACAATAGTATGATTAATCTATGGAAAGGCTTCAGTATCATCGGAGTGGCCGTTTTATTAAACGGCTGCTTCGACCTGCCGGAGCGAACGTCATACACACTGCCAACTCAGCCCAGTGAGCTGACCTGGGAAGATGTGCGTCAATATGAAGTCCGACTTCCATTTTCAGTCTTTGAAACTGGTGATGTTAAAGTGCCAGTTTCAGGTGTGCTTGATGGTTTAGAGGTTTTTCCCGGAACGGACGAACAAAGCCTCTGGGTAAAGGTCTTCGCGTTTCATATTAAGCACCCTGAGTACGGTGACGTACTGATTGATACTGGGTTGGATTCGCGCTTTCAGGCTGGTGGGCAGGGTAGTTACCGGGGCTTTCTTGCTTCGCATATTGTTGAAGACTCGCGCCAACAACCCGTTAAAAATATCGGTGCGCAATTGAAGATGGCGGGTATCTCTCCGGATCTGATTTTTCTCACTCATATTCATGGTGATCATACGTCGGGGCTGCCTGAAATGCCCGATGATGCACGTATCGTTGCTACTGCCGGTGAGTCTTACCATTATTATCCAATGATTATGTACAACGACCATTTCGATGGCGTTAAACAGATCGAAGAGCTCGATATGAGTTACGGCAAACCTATGGGGCCGTTTAAGCAGGTAGTAGATATATTTGGCGATCAGAGTTTCTTTGCGATTGCGACACCGGGGCATACCCTTGGCAATCTCTCGTATCTGATCAACAGCACGGAAGGTTGGGTGTTACTGACAGGGGATGCGAGCCACACCCGTTACGGTTTCGAGCACGACATTATTCCTGGTTGGGCTGAAGATGCAGACGATGCCAGGGATAGCCTGAAGCAATTGCGAGCCTTTGCTGAACAGAATCCCAAGGTTCGGGTCATTGCTGGACACGAGTATTGATCAGCATTCAGCTTGGCAGCCTGAATAGTCATTCTGAGTAGCTAACGTCTTGTTTGGTGTGTCTGAATTTTCAGAGATATCGGATTTATCAGGCGCACCTATAG
>JAYNJA010000038.1:17927-18134 GCA_038109705.1 Thalassolituus sp.
GATATTCGTGTATTTGCCGGGCATGAGCGGTAAGTGGCCTGAAGCACCCATTGATCTGCTGCGGAGATACCCGGAAACTCACCCGTAAAATAAAAATAAGTGAGTTTACTGATGCGCGTTCTGCTGCTGGCTTCCCTTGTTGCTCTGACAGGTTGTGTTGAAGACCGCCAGATGATTCTTGAATTGTCGGGTACACAGGATAAATGG
>JAYNJA010000039.1:0-3384 GCA_038109705.1 Thalassolituus sp.
ACGGAGTCGATAAAGAAAGTTTCGCCTGCCGGGAAGAGTGCTGACAGTGTGCTCCAGAACGTAGTCAGGAAGGAGTTGTCAGCGTACCAGTAACGCTTGGTGTCGTCGGCAAAGTCGAAATCCATACGACGTGGCGGGATGCCTGCGCGTTCGCCAGCGGTCATACGAACGTTGGGATTTGCTGTTGCTGCATCTGTCATATCGAATGTCCTGTTGTGTTTTTTCTGTCGTGTTTCTGTTTTTGGTGACATCACGCGCAATAAATCGCTGCGTGTGGTGTCGTTTTCCTGACTCTATTGAACGGTCAGGGCGGTGACAAAAACAGGGGGGGCGCTGCCAATGTTTACAGCGGAGATATCAGGCGGGATGCTTGAGAAGCGCGAAATTTGGGAGAAAAAGCGGTTTATTCCGGTGATCAGAATTCAAAACCTGATCTGGGTCATTAAACCCTATAGTTATCTGGCGGGTGATATATGGCCAACGGGGTCGCGCGGCTGGTGAGATTCAGACGCTCGTCAGTTCGACTGTATTCATACTGTCGTTAAGAATCTCGTCGATGATATCGCAAAGGTTGGCTGCTGAGGGCTGATAGTCGGCTATGGTTCCCCATTTCTGGAACCTGCCGGAGGCGAAGCCACGGGTAATATCGTTGTAATAGATACAGGTGCGGCCAGCCGTTGCAACTACCCAGAAGCCACAACCTTCATTGCCCCATGGGTGCTGAACCCAGAGTTCAGGTTCGGGCAGGCGTATCGCGCACCAGAGCGACAGACTGTTCTCATTACAGCAGGTTGCTTCCTGTTCCAGAAGCATATTTATTTCTGTGTAGGTAACCGGTTTCCAGGCTGTTTCCATGGTCACTGCTCCTGCTTAATACCTGCTTAATGATATGACTCGGATATGACAGCGGAGTGACAGGGTTTTGTATCTGGCCCGGGCGAATAATGACAGGCATAAAAAAGCCCGGCATAAAAAAGCCCGGCATAAAAAAGCCCGGTATAGTACCGGGCTCTTTTGCAGGCTTATTGCTTACTTGTAAACAGGGAACTGTTCACACAGAGCAACAACCTTGGCCTTCACTTCTGCTTCTACCGCGTCAGAGTTGCCGTTTTCCAGACCGTTCAGAACGTCACAGATCCAGCCTGCCAGTTCAGTTGCCTGAGCTTCTTTGAAGCCGCGGCTGGTGATCGCTGGGCTACCGATACGCAGACCAGAGGTAACGAACGGGGAACGTGGGTCGTTTGGAACAGAGTTCTTGTTCACAGTGATGTTGGCGCGGCCCAGAGCAGCATCAGCGTCTTTACCTGTGTACTCTTTACCGATCAGGTCAACCAGGAACAGGTGGTCGTCAGTACCGCCAGAAACCACGTTGATGCCACGGCTGATAAAGGTTTCAGCCATCGCCTGGGCGTTCTTAACTACCTGGGCCTGATACGCTTTGTATTCGTCAGACATGGCTTCTTTGAAGCACACTGCTTTTGCCGCAATCACGTGCATCAGTGGGCCACCCTGAGATTCAGGGAATACAGCGAAGTTAAGCTTTTTGTTCAGCTCTTCGTCTTCGTTGGCCAGGATCAGACCACCACGTGGACCACGCAGGGTCTTGTGAGTGGTAGTAGTCACAACGTCAGCGATGCCGACAGGTGATGGGTATACGCCAGCAGCAATCAGGCCTGCAACGTGGGCCATATCAACGAACAGGTAAGCGCCTACTTCGTCTGCAATGGTGCGGAAACGCTGCCAGTCAACAACGCGTGAGTACGCAGAGAAACCTGCAACGATCATTTTTGGCTTGTGTTCACGCGCCAGACGCTCAACTTCTTCGTAGTCGATCTCGCCAGTATCTGGGTTCAGACCGTACTGAACTGCGTTGTATACGCGACCAGAGAAAGATACCGCAGCACCGTGGGTCAGGTGGCCACCGTGTGCCAGGCTCATGCCCAGAATGGTGTCGCCAGGCTGACAAAGAGCAAAGTAAACCGCAGCGTTTGCCTGTGAACCAGAGTGCGGCTGGACGTTAGCGTAGCCTGCACCGAACAGTTCTTTTGCGCGATCGATAGCCAGTTGCTCGATTACGTCAACGTGTTCACAGCCACCGTAGTAACGCTTGCCCGGGTAACCTTCGGCGTATTTGTTGGTCAGCTGGGAGCCCTGAGCTTCCATTACACGTGGGCTGGTGTAGTTTTCTGAAGCGATCAGCTCAATGTGATGCTCCTGACGGGCATCTTCTGCCTTCATCGCAGTCCAGAGTTCTGGGTCAAAATCCGCTATGTTCATATCACGGCTAAACATCAGGGCTTCCTCAAGTAGGATAATCAGAAATTTTTTGAGGTGCACATTCTACCGCAAAGTTGCGCGCCCCGCACTTGAGAAGGTATCAAGTTATTGTGACCTTTTTTCAGATAGCCTGTCGGGCGCTGTTTTCAGGTCACGCCTGAGTCCCGTGTTTCATTAAGCAGCTGCAGGAACTCCTTTTCTGCTATAGGCTGGCTGAAGTAGAAGCCCTGAACTTCCTCGCACTTCGCTGCGCGCAGGAAGGCAAGCTGGTCAGCGGTCTCAACCCCTTCGGCAATAATGCCCATGCCGAGGTTATGCCCCATCGCAATGATAGTACGCGAAATCTGGGCATCATCGGCATTTTCCGGCAGGTTCTGAATAAAGCTGCGGTCAATTTTCAGTGTATCGACCGGGAACTGTTTAAGATAGTTCAGTGACGAGTAGCCGGTACCGAAATCGTCGATGGAAGTCTTTACGCCCATGCTCCTTAGTCCCTGCAGAACTTCAAGTGCAAGCTCGACGTCATCCATCAGGATGCTTTCTGTCAGCTCAAGCTCCAGTTGCTCAGGGCGGATGCCTGTGCGGATGATGATGTCTTTGACTGTATCGAGGAAACCATCGGTGCGGAACTGTCGTGCCGACACGTTTACGGCAATACGTTCCAGTGGCAGGTCGTGCTGATCACGCCAGTCAACAAAGCGCCGGCAGGCTTCTTCGAGTACCCACTGTCCGATCGGAACAATCAGACCGGTGTCTTCGATGATCGGGATAAATACCCCCGGAGAAATCATCCCTCTGGTCGGGTGTTGCCAACGCAGTAGCACTTCTGCACCCACAGCCGTTTCATCTTCCGTACGGTATTGAGGCTGGAAGTAGAGTTCCATTTCGTTGCGGTTGAGAGCGTGGCGCAGGTCGTTTTCCAGCTCCAGCAACTGTACCGCCCGGCGGTTCATATTAGAGGTGAAAAACTGCATGTTGTCCCGGCCCATATCCTTGGCGTGATACATAGCCATATCGGCGTTCTTCAGTAGCTCAGTCACACTGCCACCGTCGTTCGGGAACACCGATATCCCGATACTGGCGCTGATGAACACCTCTCGTTGATTC
>JAYNJA010000039.1:3394-11237 GCA_038109705.1 Thalassolituus sp.
ACGACTGATGCAGAGCTTCGAGGATGCGCTCGCCAACGATCACCGCTGTATTCACGGCATCATCGTGACTTGACTGGTCAGCAATAGCGATTGTGAATTCGTCGCCTCCCATACGGCAGACCAGATCGCGTTGTTTCACGCAGTGGCGCAGGCGTCCGGCAACCTGTTTCAGTACTTCATCGCCTGCCGGGTGGCCCATGGAGTCGTTGATTGGTTTGAAGCGGTCGAGGTCGATGAACAGCAGTACGACCCAGAGTCCTTTATTGCGGGCGCGTTCAAGCATGCGGTTCAGGGTTTCGTGCATCTGGCTTCTGTTTGGCAGAGCGGTCAGCGGATCGTAGTAGGCTAGTTTGTGAATACGTTCTTCACTGGCCTTGCGCTCTGTGATGTCCGACATAATGATAATCAGGCTCTGTACTTCCTGATTCTGATCCCGGATTGCGCTGACACCCGCCCAGCCGGTACGCAGATCTCCGTGCTTGCGACGATAGGAAATTTCGCCTTGCCAGTAACCATCGACCATCAGGCTTTCACCAATCTTTTCTATCAGGTCTTCTTCAACATGTTCGGCAGAGATCAGAAAATCCGGTGTCTTACCGGCCACGTCTTCGGTCTCGTAGCCGGTGATGTGATGGAAGGCGCGGTTGGTGTTGGCAATACGCAGGCGATGATCGGTGATCAGAATTGCTTCGTTACTGCTCTCGAATACTTCCGCTGCGAGTTGTAACTCCTGCTCGATATCACGTGCTTCGGTAACATCACGACAGATGCCAAGCATGCCCTGCAGTTCACCATTGTCATTCCAAAGCAGGCTGGCACGCAGTTCGAGCAGTACAGGGGTGCCATTGGCTGAGGTAGCAGAGACATCTTCCCGCAGCACCGCATTACGGCGTTTGGCCGCGTCCGGGTTGCTCAGTGCATTCTGAACCTGTGTCTGCAGGGCTCGGTAGATCCGCTTCAGATCGGCACGGTCAATGATTTTACTGATGCCAGCACGGAACAGTTCTTCCTGCTTGTAGCCGAGCACCCGCTGAACTGACGTACTGACGAAATTGAAATTGAGTTCTGCATCTGTCGCCCAGACGATATCACTCATGTTTTCTGCAAGGAGACGGTATCTGCGCTCGCTGTCGACGATCTGTTCCTGCTTTTCGATGTCTTCGGTGACATCGCGCGCTGTGCCTATGTAACGCGTTACTTTGCCTGTTTCATCAAATACGAATGGCGTATTGCGGAATTTCAGGACGCGGATATCTCCGTTGAAATGAACGAAACGTGCCGTTCCTTCCAGAGTTTTCGCTGAGGTCGCATTGCGGATAAGGAGCATACCGTCCTGGCAGCGCTGTATGTCGTCGTGAATAACGTAGTCGAGCCATGTCCGGCCACGGAATTCGTCGGTTTCGGGATAACCGAGCATCTGGGAAATGTGGCGGTTGGTGAACACGGTGTGCAGATCCAGTCGCTCATTGATTTCCATTACGTAAATGACATCTGGCATGGCTTCCATGACGTGGGTCCAGAAGGCTTCCCGCTCACGGATCTTCTCTGTTGCCCGTTTACGCTCGGTAATATCGAGCATAGTCATCAGTACCTGGCTGTTGGTGCCTGAGCGGAAGCTGATGCTGACCCAGACTTCGCGAGGTTCGCCATGACGGTCGAGCAGCGTGATTTCGCATTCGGTATTCATCAGACGTAACTGACGCGCCGTCGACAGCGAGTCGAGCAGTGGCTGCAGGCCCTCAGGATGATTGCGGTAGTGCAGGGCCATTGCTTCTGTGTCCTGGAAGTTGGCCAGGTGCAGTGTCGAGTCGTTCACGCTCAGGAGATGAAGAGAATCTATCGATCCATCAAAGGATGACAGGTCAAGCAGGCAGTGTGCGATTCCTGCTTCTTCGAACAGTGCTTTATAGCGCGACCGGCTTTGAGCTAATGCTGCACTGGCTTGCTCGGACTCGGTAATATCTCTGAGCAGCCAGACGTAGCCGGTGACCCGGTTGTTTTCGTAGAGCGGCTGCATGTTCTGTTCGAGGATGCACTCGCTACCGTTTATCTCATGCTTGAGTATACGTTGTTCGCCTTTCAGCTGTTCCAGCTCATCGACTTCCAGCCCTCGATTCCAGAGAGCCTGCGGCGCTGGCCAGACTTCACTCAGGCGGCGCCCCATAAGGGGCTCGGCATCTTTTCGTCCGAGCAATGTCAGCGCGCGCGGGTTGAGATAGTTGATATCACCCAAAGCATCCGTTGAGATAAAGGCTTCATCAATGGATTTCAGCACTTTGTCGGCTCGTTGCTCGGTTTTACTGTTAGCGATGCGTAACGCCCGGACCTGGCGTTCATGTATCGTGAGGTAGCGCCACAGGATGATCTGTATGCCGACAAACACCAGCAGAAATATAAGTGGTGCTCGAATGTTACTGTAGGCCTGTTGTTGCCAGAAATCAGAAACCGGGATGGCGACGACGTCCCATGGTGACTGAGGGATGCTGATCTGATAAAGAATGCTGCGTTCTTCTTCTGGCGTTATATGTATTGGGTTTGTGCTGTCTGCGTAGTATTGTTCACGGATAACGATAGCTGAGCTGCGACGGTCGATTACCATCATTTCATAGCCGTTGAAGCCTCCCCGATAAATGATATCCGACAGATTGCTATAGGCGCGGCGGGTCACAAAAATCATTGGCCCGCTATCTGCGTTGAAGCGGGTTCCTACGTAATACCCCCCCTGATGGCTGTAACGCAGAGAAAAGATGGCACTGTCCATCCCCTGTGAGCGCAGCTGAGTGGTGATATCTCCCAGCTCCCGGTCGCTCAGCAGCGGTCCGTAGTGGTTAAGAATGTTTGCAGAACCATCAGCGATAAAGAAACCAGTGCCGTTGAAAATAGCGGCATTCACATGTTCCCAGAGGCGTGCTTCGTCAATGGTCTCGGGTGTTCGGGCATAGGCCTCCAGCAGATTGCCGTAACTACGGGTAAAAATCTGGTTGGCGTGCAGTCCGGCACGAAGAATAAGCGTGGATTGTTTCGTATAGTGCTCAAGTGTGCGCTCTACGTCCGTGCGGTAAATATATTTTTGTGTCTGCCACTGTTGCCAGGTATGAAAGCCAAGTACGACCGACAGGAACAGAAAACTGAACACAAATAACGGCAAACTGGTACGGACGCGCTGAGCTGGCTGGGAGACTCCATTCTGCGGGAGCATGTAACTGCAATTCCGGTAGCTATTGATATACAGGTAATACTCTAGTCACAGTCTGACACCTTCTCAATGTCTGTGACTGAGTATTGGCCGGAAGTTGCCTTTATTGCCTGTTTTCAGTAGCTTTGCGGCGAAATGTCTTCCGGAGGCTATGCAGATGGCACAGTACGTATTTACCATGAACCGTCTGGGCAAGATTGTTCCGCCCAAACGACAGATTCTTCGTGATATCTCTCTTTCTTTCTTTCCAGGCGCCAAAATTGGTGTCTTGGGCCTGAATGGCTCGGGTAAGTCGACCCTGCTGAAAATCATGGCTGGCATCGATACCGATATTATAGGTGAGGCCCGTCCTCAGCCTGACCTGAATATTGGCTACTTGCCTCAGGAACCACAGCTTGACCCTGAAAAAGATGTCAAAGGTAACGTTGAAGACGGCCTGCGCGAGCTGATGGACGCCAAAGCTGAGCTCGATCAGGTGTACGCTGCTTACGCTGAACCAGACGCCGATTTTGATGAGCTGGCGAAAAAGCAGGGCCGTCTGGAAGCTATTATCGAAGCGGCTGGTGGTCATGATATCGACCGTCAGATGGAAATTGCTGCCGATGCACTGCGTCTGCCACCGTGGGATGCGGATGTTACTAAGCTGTCGGGGGGGGAGCGCCGTCGTGTGGCACTGTGCCGCCTGTTGATGTCTAAGCCGGACATGCTGTTATTAGACGAACCAACCAACCACCTGGACGCTGAATCGGTGGGTTGGCTGGAGAAATTCCTCGAAGAGTACCCGGGTACCGTAGTGGCGATTACCCACGACCGTTATTTCCTGGATAACTGTGCTGAGTGGATTCTCGAGCTCGACCGCGGTCACGGTATTCCGTATCAGGGCAACTACACCACCTGGCTGGAAGCGAAAGAAAAGCGCTTAGAGCAGGAGAAGAAGCAGGAAGAAGCCCACGCCAAGGCCATCAAGCATGAGCTTGAATGGGTGCGTCAGGGCGCGAAGGGCCGCCAGACCAAGAGCAAGTCGCGCCTGGCCCGTTTCGAAGAAATGAATTCCCGTGAATTCCAGACCCGTAACGAAACCAACGAAATCTACATTCCACCGGGCCCACGTCTGGGTGATAAGGTTATCGAGTTCCATAACGTGACCAAGTCTTTTGGCGACCGCGTTCTGATCGACGATCTGTCATTCTCTGTGCCGCCGGGTGCCATCGTTGGTATCGTGGGTGGTAACGGTGCAGGTAAATCGACCCTGTTCCGTATGATTGCAGGCACCGAGACGCCGGATTCTGGCGAAGTCGTTGTTGGTGAAACAGTGAAGCTGGCGTTTGTTGAGCAGCTGCGCGATGAGCTTGATGACAAGAAAACCGTTTGGGAAGCGATTTCCGACGGTATGGATATGATCAATATCAACGGTAAAGATTACCCAAGCCGTTCGTATATCGGCCGTTTTAACTTCAAAGGCGGCGATCAGCAGAAGCGGGTCGGTGACCTGTCGGGTGGTGAGCGTGGTCGTCTGCAACTGGCTTACACACTCAAACAAGGGGCTAACGTACTGCTCCTCGACGAACCGTCCAACGACCTCGACGTAGAAACCCTGCGAGCACTGGAAGAAGCCGTTGATGCCTTCCCGGGCACCGTGATGGTAGTGTCTCACGACCGTTGGTTCCTGGACCGTATCGCAACTCATATTCTGGCGTATGAAGGTGATTCGAAGGTGAACTTCTTCACCGGTAACTACACCGAATACGAAGAAGACCGTAAAAAACGATTGGGTAACGATGCGCAGCCAAAACGTATGAAATACAAGCGCCTGGTGTAATACGGGGTTTGCCGTTACTGCCCAGGTTACAGAGGTGAATGACGCTTTTCTTCACAAAATAACAAATCGGGTGGCCTGACTGAACAGACTGCCCGGTTGTTTACTTGCAATACCCGGATAAACGGCTAAACCTGTTGTTATCGAAAACAGGATCAGGCTATGGAACAACGACAAGCAAAACGGGTACACCTGTTTCAACGTGTGCAGGTGGATGATGGAACAAAAAACCTCGAAACTTTCTGTCTTGATATCAGCATGCGGGGCATTCTTCTGGTGTTGCCGGAAAATGTCAGCTGGCAGCTTGAACAGGCTCTGAGGGTTACCCTTACTCTCGAAGATGGTGGTGTGATCACCATGGATTGCTCGATGGTTCACATCGACGATGATGTTGTCGGCTGTGCTTGCGACTCTATGGATTTTGAAAGCCAGGAAGTACTTCGAGGGATTCTGGAGACGAGTCTAGAGGTACCTTCTAAGGCTAACCGCGAGCTTGCGGAGTTGATCGCTGGCAATGATGAACGAATCTGATAAAGGATCTGATGAGCAGAATTAATAACTTTTCTGTTCTGTAATGTGTCCACAGGCGAGGAGCTGGGGAAAGGTCTGGTATAGTCAGATTTTTGCCTGTGGATGATCTATGTTTACCGCCACTCTTGAAGGTCAGGCATTCTCTCAGCCGACCGGAAAAATTCTCTGTATCGGGCGTAACTACGCCGCACACGCCGCTGAACTGAATAACCCTGTACCGGATGAGCCGGTTCTGTTCCTCAAGCCTGCTGATGCCGCGTGTGATCTCACCCAGCCACTTACCATCCCCAAAGGTCTTGGTAGTGTTCACCACGAGCTGGAAGTTGCGGTATTAATTGGCTCGTCGTTAAAAAATGCTTCCGAAGGAGAGGTTCAGGCTGCCATTGCCGGGTTCGGTCTTGGACTGGATCTGACTTTGCGCGATGTTCAGAGTGGACTGAAAGACAAAGGCCTGCCTTGGGAGCGCGCAAAAGCTTTTGATGGTGCATGTCCGCTGAGCCCATTTGTTGCCGCTGATAAGGTCGGTGATCTGACGGCCATCAGATTTACCCTTACCCGTAATGGCAAGGTTCAGCAGCAGGGCTGCAGTGCCGATATGCTGAATCCGATTATTCCTCTGATTGCCCATATGTCGCGCTGGTTCACGATTAATCCGGGCGATGTGATTATGACAGGCACACCGACCGGTGTAGGTCCTCTGGAGGCTGGTGATCAGCTTGTATTGGAGCTGGAAGGTTCATTAAAAATCGACGCCGAGGTACAGCGTTAATGGCGGATTTGAAAGATGCCTGTGCGCGCCCATCATTGACCCCCGTTGAAGAGGCGCTGGCGCAGATTCTGGCGGCGACAACGCCTGTTACTGAGACAGAAACGGTGTCTTTGGACGCTAGTTATGGCAGGGTGTTGGCCGCAGCTGTCATCAGCCCGGTCAACGTACCACCACAGGACAATTCGGCGATGGATGGTTACTCCATCTGTGAAGCTGATGTGAAGGAATATGCTTTGGTAGGTCAGGCCTTTGCGGGGCATCCTTTTACGGGTGATCTCAACGCCGGCCAGTGCGTTCGTATTATGACGGGTGCTCCGGTTCCAGCGGGGGCTACAACGGTTGTTATGCAGGAAAACGCCGACGTTACCGAAACGCCTTCAGGTAAGGTAGTGAGCTTCTCGCAGGCGCTGAACCCCGGGGACAATATTCGCCGCGCCGGTGAGGATATTAAAACCGGCTCAGAAGTGTTGTCTGCTGGTCGTCGTTTAACTCCGGCGGATTGTGGTCTGCTTGCGAGTATCGGCATTCCCACAGTCGAAGTGCTTCGTCCCATACGTGTTGCTCTGTTAACGACCGGTGACGAGCTGGTGGCCCCCGGACAGACGTTAGAAGATGGCCAGATTTACGAGAGTAATTCGTTTGTGTTGCGTCCGATCCTGCAGCGTTTGGGCGCAGAGATTACTGTTCTGACCGCTGTGGAAGACAATACCGATACCATCAAAGCGGAACTGGCCAGCGCCGCTGACTCTCATGATGTAATTATTACCAGTGGCGGTGTGTCAGTCGGTGAAGCGGATTACACCCGCATCGCCGTTGAAGCGCTTGGCCGGTTAGATCTGTGGAAGATGGCGATGAAACCCGGCAAGCCGCTGGCGTTTGGTCGCATTGGTGATTGCCTGTTTTTAGGCTTACCGGGGAACCCGGTGTCGTCGCTGGTGACGCTGCATCAGGTCGGTCTGCCGATGTTGCGCACATTAGCCGGTGAGAGTGTCTCGCCGCCGTTACGGATTCCCGCTGTTGCTTCGGTGCTACTGCGTAAACGTCCGGGCCGTACGGATTATCAGCGCGGTATTGCTGCCCTTAATACAGGCGGTCAGCTTGAGGTTCGCAGCACGGGTCAGCAGGGCTCAGGCATTCTCAGTTCAGTAAGTCGTGCGAACTGCTTTATCGTACTTGAACAGGACCGGGGTCGCGTTGAAGCGGGTGAGACTGTGATGGTTGAGCTGTTTGACCAGTGGCTTTGCTGATTAGTACGCCCCCCTGATGGGCTTTAGGTTTTTAGAGGTAAGGCGAGGCAGATATTTTCACAGCCTGCCTCCGCAAGCGTATATGGCTTCATCCTGCCACTTGCACGCCTGTTACGGCACGCAAAACAAATCGCCCCGAAGTATTTTGTCATTTGTATTGAATTTTGAGCCTCGGGGCTCGGTTTTGCTCTCTGGCCGTCTCATTCGTTGAGCGTCAGGCGCCATATAAATGCTGGCGTTTTCAGTCTCTGAAAACATCTGTCTCCACCGTGATAATACGAAAC
>JAYNJA010000039.1:11247-14703 GCA_038109705.1 Thalassolituus sp.
TACTGCGGCCTTCAGAGCAAAACCGAGCCCCGGAATCTGCTTTTACCGTTTTTTGAACATTCCGGGGCGATTTGTTTTGCGTGCCTCAGAATCATTGCCGAAACGCGGGTTAAGTCGCATTCGCCGCCGAAAAAATGAAGGAGGGTGAGGGGGAGAGTTACAAGGGGCAATTAGCAAACAAAAAAGCCCCGATAACGAATCATCGGGGCTTTCTTTTTTATTACGAGGGGAGTAGCCGGACTCAGCGCTCCAGGTGCTGCAGCTTATCAGGAACACCGTCCCAGTCAGCAGCGTCTGGCAGAGGATCTTTCTGCTCAGTGATGTTGTTGTCAGCCCACTCTTCAGCCAGCTCAGCATTCAGTTCGATGTACTGTTCCTGACCTGCAGGCACTTCATCTTCAGAGAAAATAGCTTCTGCCGGGCACTCTGGCTCACACAGTGCACAGTCGATACATTCATCTGGGTGAATCACGAGGAAGTTCGGACCTTCGTAGAAGCAGTCTACCGGGCAGACTTCAACACAGTCGGTGTACTTACATTTAACGCAGTTATCGGTGACTACGAAGGTCATTGGAGGCTCTCCTCAATTCTGAGTTCGGCTGATCTCATACCCACATTTTTTGTACGGGCGGATCAGCTCTTTTATCACGGTTGCCGGTATTCTAGGGACGCCCCGTATCTCAGGCAAGATACGGGCGACCCTTTTGACCGGCAAATTTCCGGATTGCTTGTTCTGTAAAACCGATGAATTGTCTTTAAATCATCTTTTTCAGTGAATAAAGCAGATCCAGTGCCTGACGCGGAGTCAGTTCGTCCGGGTCTATCCCCAGCAGTTTTTCTTCCACTGCACTTGGAGCACTGGCGAAGAGATCTGACTGCATTGGATTTTCAGTTTTGGGTGACTTTGTCGCTGAATCGCTTTGAGTGACTGCCGGTTTACTGCGAAGTTCGGCAACAGGAGCGGTATGTTGTTCTAACTGCTGTAACTGCGCTTTAGCCTGCGCGATCACTGGTGCAGGCACACCGGCCAACTGGGCTACCTGAAGGCCGTAGCTCTGACTGGCCGGGCCATCTTCCACCGAGTGCAGGAAGATAATCCGCTCGTCGTGTTCGGTAGCCTTCAGGTGTACGTTCACTGCTGTCGAGTGCTGGTCCGGCAGAGCCGTCATCTCGAAGTAGTGTGTCGCGAATAGGGTGAAGGCTTCTGTTTTATCCGCGAGATGCGCAGCCGCAGCCCAGGCGAGAGACAGACCATCGAACGTGCTGGTGCCTCGACCGACTTCATCCATTAACACCAGGCTGTCGCGGGTAGCGTTATGGAGAATATTCGCAGTCTCTGTCATCTCCACCATAAAGGTTGAGCGGCCACCGGCGACGTCATCCGCAGAGCCCATACGGGTGAAGATGCGATCAATCGGCCCCAGGCGGCAGAATTCTGCGGGCACATACGAGCCGATGTGTGCCAGCAGAGTAATCAGTGCTACCTGACGCATGTAGGTGGATTTACCGCCCATGTTCGGGCCGGTGATGATCTGCATACGGCGATCATCATTGAGGCTGGTGTCATTAGCGACAAAAGGATCGGTAATCAGAGATTCAACCACCGGATGCCGCCCCTGACGGATATCGACCACGCTGTCTTCTACCAGTTCTGGTGCAGTAAAACGCAGAGTTTCGGCGCGCTCAGCGAGACAGATCAGAACATCCAGTTCAGACAGTGCCGCAGCGGCGACCTGAAGTGGGATTAAGTCTTCGGCCAGGTCCTGAAGCAGAGCGTCGTATAACGCTTTTTCACGAGTCAGTGCGCGGGACTTGGCACTCAGCGCCTTGTCTTCAAATTCTTTCAGCTCAGGTGTAATAAAACGCTCGGCGTTTTTCAGTGTCTGGCGGCGGATGTATTCCGTTGGTGCTTCGTCAGACTGAGCTTTACTGATTTCAATGTAGTAACCGTGAACCCGGTTATAACCAACTTTTAAAGTACTGATCCCGGTGCGGGTTTTCTCGCGTTCTTCCAGCTGCACCAGATAGTCACCGGCGTTTTCGCTTAAGCCGCGTAGTTCATCCAGCTCGCTGTCGTAGCCTTCGGCAATCACACCGCCATCACGGATAACAACCGGCGGGTTGTCGATGATGGCTGCAGTCAGACGCTCGACCCAAGCGGGGAACTCTGGTGCACGTTCAGCCAGAGTTTCAGCAAGTGGGGAATCCAGCTGACTTAGTTGCTGGCGGATATCCGGAATCACAGTTAACGCGTCGCGCAGGCGTGCCAGGTCACGCGGACGGGCAGAGCCCAGTGCCACACGAGAGAGAATACGTTCAATATCACCGACTTGTTTCAAAGACTGGTGCAGGCCTTCGTGCGCGTAATGCTGCAGGCTCTGTTCGATCAGGTTCTGGCGCTGCGCGAGAATGCCATGGTCGCGCAGCGGGCGGTTGAGCCAGCGGCGCAGTAAGCGGCTGCCCATCGCCGTGGCGGTTTTATCGAGCACCCAGGCGAGAGTGTACAGATTATCGCCCTTCTGATTGATATCGATTTCCAGATTACGGCGACTCGCTGGGTCAATAACGATGGCGTCGTCTGGTTGCTCAACAGTTAACGAACGGATGTGCGGCAGGCTGTTGCGCTGGGTTTCCTGTGCGTAATTGAGCAGTGCACCTGCTGCACGCACGGCGACTTTCATGCCTTCGCAGCCAAAGCCTCGCAGGTCTTTGGTTTTTAACTGAGTCGTCAGCAGGCGTAGAGCAGTATCCGATTCGTAATGCCACGGTGCCTGACGGGTAGCGCCCGCACGGTTAGCGATCGCGTCGGGGTAAATCAGATCTTCGTTCAGAAGAAGCTCTGCCGGACGCAGGCGTTCAACTTCCGCTAACAGTGCCTCTTCACCATCGACCTCCAGCACACTGAATCGCCCGGTCGAAATCTCAAGTACTGCGATACCGTGGCGCTGCTGCTGGCTGCACAGTGATACCAGCAGGTTATCCTGATGTTCATCGAGGAAGGCTTCGTCGGTAAGCGTGCCCGGTGTCAGGATACGTACAACTTTGCGCTCAACCGGCCCCTTGCTGGTGGCTGGATCGCCAATCTGCTCTGCAATAGCAACCGAAACACCCTGACGCACCAGTTTTGCAATGTAGTTTTCGGCGGCATGAAAAGGTACGCCGGCCATTGGAATCGGCTGACCACCACTCTGGCCGCGGGCGGTCAGGGTGATATCAAGGATCTGTGCCGCGCGCTTGGCATCGTCGTAAAACAGTTCATAGAAGTCGCCCATACGATAGAACAGCAGCGTGTCCGGGAACTCCGCTTTGATTTTAAAATACTGCTGCATCATGGGGGTGTGGGCCTTGGCCTGACTCATGTCCTGCATATCCTCAATCGGTTGATTGTGAGCGTCTTTAAAACGTTATAAAGAAAATAACGATCGCCATTTAACCGGCGATTGTACGGTAAACGCG
>JAYNJA010000039.1:14803-16915 GCA_038109705.1 Thalassolituus sp.
AACAGGGCTAGGCTTACAGAAGAAATACAATTTTGTGCATTCGATGCACGTGGCAGAGCCTGCTTGCTCTGCCATTTAGCAGAATTTTTATTTAGGACCTCTCATGTCCCGTTTAGTCTTGTTACCTTTGATGGCAGTAGTTGCAATTAATGCTTCTGCTGAAAGTGTTACTCCTATCAGTGATTCCTCGGTGAACGCTCAGACCATGGCGAGTCTGCTGGCTGGTTCAGGTGTTACTGTCTCTAATGCGAACTACACAACCAGCTTTGGTAGCTACGTAAACGTGGGGCCTTGGTATGCCCCTAATTATCAGTTTCAGCCAAATCAGTTACAGGCTGGGGAGTTCGAAGGGTATAGCTACCTGTTAGGCACGAACTTCGATCAGGGGGTGATTCTCAGTACAGGTAATGTGTCTCAGATCCTTGGTATCAATGACTCCGTCGGAACAACAACAGAGCATTCTGATACAGCAGTAAATGACAGTGTTCTCGGAGACGGTGTCTTTGATGTTGTTAAGTTCTCTTTTGATGTCACGCCTGCCAACGATGTTCTTATTATCGATTATGTTTTTGGCTCAGAAGAGTATCTCGAATACGTTGGTGCCTTTAATGACATTACTAAGGTAACGGTTAATGGCAGTAACTGTGCTCTGACCCCCGCGGGCAGTGAAGTCACTGTAAATACGATCCACGCAGAGACTTTACCAGCTCCAGTGGATGGCAATGCCTATCCGAATAACAATGATGGCGTCACCAACTCAGGTCTGTATCTCGACAACGTAAATGGTAGTTTCCGGACTGAGATGGACGGCTTTACACGTAGGCTGTCATGTCGTGTTGCTGTTACGCCGGGGCAGACTGTATCTGTGGTGACAGGGCTGGCTGATGCGGGGGATGCAAAGTATGACAGTTGGATTTTCTTCCGCGCAGACAGCATCCGTTCTGAGCCATCTGCTGACTTTGGTGATGCTCCTGATTCTTATCGTACACTCGCAGCCTCTTCGGGCGCCTCGCATACTATTGTGGAAGGCGTTTATCTGGGCGAGTCCGTTGTCACGGGGGATAGTGATGGATTCGGGAATGGCGTGGATTATTCTGGCGGCGCTGCGACCGATGACAGCGATAATGCGTTAGCTTCGATTACTCCTGTACTTGTTAATCAGTCAAATTACAGTATCTCTGTACCTGCGACTTCTATTAACGGTTTTGGCGCTGACGTGGTCGGCTGGATCGACTTTGACCGCAATGGTGTTTTTGATCCAGATGAAGCATCTGCGGTTGTTCGTATTGCCAATAATACCTACGAGCAAAATACCACCCTTACATGGTCTGGACTCGGCGCGACTACTGATATTATTCAGGGGCCAACCTATCTGCGACTTCGAATCGCTAACGTTGGCCTTACTACTTCAACGCCAGCGGGTGCAATGGCTTCGGGTGAAGTTGAAGATTACGCCATCATTGTCTCTGATGGGCAGGCACCGCGATTACTGAGTGTTACCCGTCAGTCCCCGGTTGAAGAATTTACTAATGCAGACAGCGTTACTTTCCGGGCTACGTTCTCGGAAGGTGTATCAAACGTAGATGCCGGTGATTTTGTCTCTGTCGCGGGATCTGTGATCACAACCGTAACCCGTATCAGCGACAGCGTGTATGACGTAACAGTGTCTGCAATCAGCTCTTATGATGGTGCGGTGTCTTTGGCGCTGGCCGAAACAAATAATCTTCTGGATGTCGAAGGTAATTCGCCATCATCACTGACCGCGACATCAGCACAAAGCTATCAGCTGGATAACAGCGCTCCGACAGCACCATCAATTACTGGTATCAGTGATGATACAGGTGCGCTTGCAGACGATGGCATCACTGCGGATAACACCTTATTCGTAACTGGTACCGCTGAGCCAGGTGCCACTGTCACGCTCTATGGCGATGGCGTCGAAGTAGGTACGGTGACTGCTGATGCCAGTGGTAACTGGGTCTACGATGGCACGTCTACAACTGCACCTGACGGTACTTTCACGATTACCGCTACGGCCACGGACCCGGTCGGCAATACCAGCCCAACGTCTGCCGGTTTCGTAGTCACTGTGGATACAGTTCCGCCTACGAG
>JAYNJA010000040.1:0-2144 GCA_038109705.1 Thalassolituus sp.
GCACTACCTTTGCAGGGTAGAGGTAACTCGCTAAAACACGCGACGACTCAGCGAAGAAGAAAAATAAATTTCAGGAAAAACAACGGCTTAGAAATTTGGTAGGACCAGCCAGATTCGAACTGGCGACCTCTACCATGTCAAGGTAGCGCTCTAACCAACTGAGCTATAGTCCTGAATTGCTGCGTATTCTATCCACGAGATATGGGCCGCGCAAGTACTTTCTCTTAATAATCAGCAGGATACGCCACTTAACTGGTAGCGCCATCACAGAATGAGCGAAACAGAGCGTTTATTGAGCCAAAAAGCATGGCTCGATATGTACCACAGTGTTAGTGTGGTTTTATTATGACGGGCCACAATGATCGCCCGGTACAATAAGAAGAAGCTAGAAGAAAGAATAAGCTAGAAGAAACTGTAAGAAGTTATAAGCAACTATCAAAAAACAGAAAAAGTATGGCAACTACGTTTATCGAGAGGTTCAGCCTTCCCACTCGGGTTGGACTTCTGGCCGCATTGGGGATGTGTGCCTGGCTGATCGCATTCAGCCGGATCATCCTTTATGGTCTCGAAAACGAACAGGGCCTTTGGCATCCCGACATCTTACTGATGATCTGTCTGGCCTGTTTAAATGGCGGGCTGATGTTGCTGAACACCTGGGTGCAGCTGCGAACAATGTTGCGGGACAACATGCGCTGGGTGGTCAATAATCGCGATATCATCTGCTGGATAAGCCTGCTAGGTTCCTACGCTTCAGCACTCTATATACAGCACCTCTGGCAGCCAACGATGCTGGATCAGATATTGCTCGCTTTTCTGATCGTCATTCACTCGATTCACACCATGCGCTTTTCAATACCGGTCAGTGTCGTTGTTCTGCTTACTCCGGCCACCATGTATGGCTGGAATATTGGGGGGACAGATGGATTGTTTATTGGTCTGTTTGTCGCGAACCAGCAACTGGTGCTTTGGGGGATGGGCCTGGGCGTACTACGGGAACTGCTGGAAACCCAGAAGCTGGAGCTTAAAACCGGCCAGCTCAGATTGGCTCAGGCGCGCCTGGCTGATACCAGTCGTCAGGAAGAACGCCGTAAGATTCGCCAGGATCTGCATGACCGTATGGGGCATGAGCTGGCTGCTATGAACATGAATCTACAGTTGCTCGAATATAAGATCCCAGAGCTGGCACACCACCCCGAACGCCAGATCGTCGATCAGACACGGGATTCCTGCCAACGTCTGTTTGGTACGCTGGGCGAGGTCGTCGGAGAGCTACGACGCCAGACTAACCAGAGATTTTACGACCAGCGGATCCAGATGGTCGAGAAGGGACCTGGGTTAGAGATTACCCTGAACTGTGATGAAGAACTGGTCATTCAGGATGACGTGGTTGCAGACAACCTGCTGTGCTGTATTCAGGAGGGGATCACCAACATCCTCAAGCACAGTAAGGCAAGTAAGGCGACGATTGATATCGTATATAAAGAAAATGATTTACAGGTGTCTATTATGGATAATGGACGTCCAAAATTCACGTACACAGCCGGTAACGGACTGACTGGAATGCAGGGGCGGATGACCACCCTCGGTGGGTCTGCATCTGCAAACGTGGCCGAAGATGGCGGTTTTCAGGTTTCTCTTACATTGCCCAGGGAGGTGCTCTTATGAAACAGGTATTGTTAGTCGATGACCAGAATATAGTGCTCCAGGGGATAGCTTCCTTGTTGTCTGTGTCGGGTGAGTTTGAAATTGTCGCAATGCTCGATAGTGGAGAAGCTTGCCTGGACTTTATCCGTGACGGAAATCGCCCAGACGTTATCCTTATGGATATGCACATGCCCAACATGAAGGGGCTTGAAGTGTTGCCAGAACTTCAGGAAATCGTGGATATTCCTGTACTGTTTCTGACTACCTTCGAAGATACCTACCTGAAACAGCAGAGTAGAGCACTGGGCGCAAAAGGCTTACTTCACAAAAATATTTCACTCGATCTTTTAGTGTCGTCGGTCATGCAGGTTGCAGAAGGTGGCTCGCTGTTCAAAGACGGCGAGCGCGAAGAACAGGAAGTACTGACGCCGCGCGAAGACCATATCGCCAAAGCATTGGTTGAGGGAAAAACAAATAAAGAGATAGCGAAAGCCCAGAAC
>JAYNJA010000040.1:2154-13585 GCA_038109705.1 Thalassolituus sp.
GTACGGTTCGCAATTATCTTTCTAATCTTTTTGGAAAATTGGGTGTGCGTAACCGCTCTGAAGCGGTAAGCCGGCTTAAAGAGTTAGGGTTATTCTGAACGAACTCAATCCTGGTAAATAAGAAACCAACAAATCAAAGCCCTAGCAAGTGCGCAGTGAGCTGCAGCTCCTGTGTGCGCTCGTCGAGCGCTTTCGCAATATCCATCCTATGAAATCGAGATAGTGTATCCGCTTTATGCAGCGCCAATGCATTGAGATGCAGGCAGGGTGTTAACTGATCGAAATCCCGCAAATCACCACGTTTAATGATCGGAAGAAAAGGCCCGCGTAATTGCGAGCGAATTACCGTAAAGGCTTTAGAAACCGGAAGCGTTACCGACTTACCATCGCGCAAACGCATATTCACACCAACACCATCCGGAGTAGGGTGCAACAGAATGCCAGTCGCCTTAACAGCTTCTTCGGGAATATGAGAATAAGTAGCAGTGAAGTCGACAGGGTCAGGGATGATCACCACTGATGTTTTAGTGAAATAGGTTTCGTAATCACCATAAATCTGGCGAAGTGCAGGGCTGTATACCGGCAGGAACTGAGCGAGGTTTAACAGAAACTGCTTACCCAGTTCCTTTGCCCGCATCTCTTCGATAGACCAGTGAAGGTCTGCAGTGATCGCAATTTTCCGTTCCCGGAGGCCAGCCACGACGGTATCCCGTGCCAAATAAGTGGCCCATTCTTACTCATAACTATGTCAATTAAAAGACGCGAATGTCAGTAATGTAGATACATGGTCGTTGATTGACCAGAAACCTTGCTGTTCTCTATACCGCATCAAGCTCCCCGGAATGAGTAATTTCCGACTTTTGGCCGATTACATAAAACTCCTTCTGGGATAGTATGATGCGTTGGTTAAAGCGGGCGTCGAAGGTGTGGTGCCAGGAGGGCAAATGAAGATTTTACTGGTTGATGATCATCAGATGTTTCTCGATGGTCTGAGTGCAATTCTCAACAGTTCGACTCTTGAGGCCAGCGTTGAGGTCGCTTCAAATGGGCGTACTGCACTGGAACGCCTTTTGGCTGGAGATATAGATATTGCACTGATTGATCTGCGCTTGCCGGTAATTGATGGCTTTACGCTGCTGGATGAACTTAAGCAGTGTAACAGCCTGACCCCTGTGATCGTGGTGTCTGCTTCGCGCGATCCTGACGATATCAGACGGTGTATGAGCTTGGGAGCTATGAGTTTTATCCCAAAATCATCTTCCGGACAGCGAATTATTCAGACCATTATCGATGTAATGGCTGGCAATATGGTATTTGATACTGGTGCTGCTGAAAGAAAAGTACCTGACTACCTTGATGAAAGCAAAGAGTGGGCTGCTCTCCACAACATTACGCCGCGTCAGCTTGAGGTTCTCAGACTAGTAAGAAAGGGGCTGTCCAATCAGGCGATTGCTGAAGAACTTTTTTTAAGCGTTGCGACGGTAAAATCGCACCTGAGTGCGATCTTCTATGCACTCGGTGCTCAGAATCGATCTGAATCCAGCAAGAAGGCCCATCAATTGGGTCTAGATTAAGGATGATGGAAATAAAAACTGAACATCATCCTGTCGGACTGGACCAACTGGTATGTGCTGAAAAGATAAGGATTGTCTGTCGCAATACCCCCATGATCTTACTTGGCAATCTGTTAGGCAGTGTGCCGTTGGCAATTGTTCTCTCCAGTTATGACTTAAATAGTGTGTTGGTTTGGATCAGTGCGCTTTACTCGGTGTTACTCGTGAGGTTTCTCTATATCCGGATCCCGGATATTAAAAAATTGAGTCTTATAGAATTAGAACGTTACGATCAGGGCCAGACACTGCTTATATTTGTTACGGGATGCGTTTGGGGGGCCGGCGGATATTCATTTTTCGATACTAATAATATTCTTACGGTTCTGATGATCCTGCTTACCTTCGTAAGTATGATCGCTGGCAGTCTGGTTTCATTGTCTTCACGTCCATTTTCGTACGTATGCTTTTCATCGCCGGTTATGCTGCCAATGATCTGGTTCATGTTTCGTCAGGATGACTGGGAATACAACTGGTTAAGCTTTGGAGCGACTGTCTATTTGCTTGCTACCTTTGGCTTCAGTCGTACGATTCATAAAGTGATCGACAGCTCTATTCGGCTTCAATACAAAAACTACGATCTGATCGAAGATCTTAAACAGGAAACTGATAGGGCTAACCGCGCAAGTCAGGATAAATCACGCTTTCTGGCCGCTGCCAGTCACGATTTACGCCAACCACTACAGGCGGTAAATCTGTTTACTGAAGTCCTTAGCAATAAAATTCATGAACCCGGTCAGAAACGCGATCTGAGTAACATACGGGAGGGGCTGGACTCCCTGAACGAGCTTCTCGATGCATTGTTTGATGTATCTCGTTTAGATTCGGAGTTAGTTGTTGCACGTAAAAGTACCTTCTCCCTGGACGACTTAATGGAACGCCTTGAGCATCAGTTTCTGCTAGAGGCCCGCTTGCGAAATCTTGACTTCAGTGTCGAGAAGAGCGACCAGTTCGTAGAATCTGACCCCATGCTTCTTGAGCGGGTCGTGACAAATCTATTGGTAAATGCATTTCGTTACACTCCTTCTGGCTGTGTGAGGGTCTGGTATACAGTGTTGCCGGATAACGTTCAGATGCACATAGAGGACTCGGGTATTGGTATTCCGGAAGAAAGTATTGAAGCCATTTTTAACGAGTTTTACCAAGTGCATAACCACGAGCGCGATCAACGTCAGGGGCTTGGGCTAGGATTGGCGATTGTAAGGCGTGTGTTGGATCTTCTGGGGCACAGAATCAGTGTTACTTCTGAGCCTGGAAAAGGATCTGTATTCACACTCGAACTGGCCAGTAGAAAAGAAAACATTCGACATATTCGCGATGATGTTGACACAGCGGATATGAATTCTTCCCTGGATGGCCTGAGAATCATGATAGTAGACAACGAACAGTCTATTGTTGAGGCTATGGCCTTCCTTCTCAGATCCTGGGGAGCTGAAGTATCTGCGCATACCAGCACTCTTGCTGCGTTAGATGATATTGTGTCAAAAAGGTTTTTACCTGAACTTCTGATCGCTGATTACCGTATGCCGGGCCGCTATAACGGTTCGGAATTCATTAGCGAAGCACGTAAGCACATGATTGGAATCCCAGGGTTGATCGTTACTGGAGATACCAGTGATGAAGTGGTGGGTGTTTTCAGGGCTCAACAGCTTGACTACGTCCATAAACCAATCAAACCAGCTCAGCTGCGAATGATGATTCAGCGGATTCTCACCCGGAATGTTGGCGAATTATAAGCATTCGTCGAAATTCCAGCCTTTTGGATGATGGTTCCGAGTACCCCTCACTGATTAATATTCCCGGAGTTTCTATCCTGCCGGGGGTCTTTGATGAATATTCGCAAGCGAGCCATAGCTACCATTCTTGGCGCTTTTTGTTTCACGTCTTTCAGTGCTCTGGCATTGGAATCTGGGGTGACGATCAGTGTCAGTGAGATTCCTGACAACGACATGTCAGAGATGGTTCTGATTGATGACGATACTGCGTTGGTAATTGACGAAACCAACGGACAGAAAGAACGTCCTGTACTGAATATTCTTAAACGTATAGCTGATGGTGACCGTAATTTCGACCTCGGTATCAGTGGCGCTGACGAGATCTGGCTGACGGCCAGCGACGGTTCCGATAAACCGCTGTTCCGCTCATCATCAATTACTTGCTACACCTGCCTGAAGCAGGTACCGGGTGCCGGTATTCGTTCCGATGGCGCGGCTAAGTCCGTGGCATATCACGTCAACTCGAGAGGCGAAATCTGGCGAGGCAATGAAAAAGGCTGGGTGCAGTTACCCGGTGAAGCCATCGATGTGGCAGCTGGATCAGACGGCGAGGTCTGGGTGCTGGGCAAGGCAAAGACAGCGGATAATAATCACGATCTGTATCGTTGGAATAATGGAGCCTGGGCGAAAACCAAAGGTAATGGTACCGAGGTTGCGGTCACGAAAGGTACTGTCTACGTAAGTAACGACAGAGGCGAACTTTACAGCACCATGAATAAAGGCGGTAGCTGGAAACGCCACGATATCAAAAACGTAAAATCAGTAGTGGTTTCCAATGATGGCGTCGTTTATGCATTGACTGATGAGCCAACGTCAGATGGTTATCTGGTTAACTTCTCACGAGATAAAGGAAATAGCTGGGAAGTCCTCTATACGATGGATAGCTTCGAACGTTCACAGAAAGTTGAGCCACTTCGAGCGTGGACTCTGGTCGCTTCCCGCGAAAACATCTGGATTGTCCGTAAAGGTGGAGTTTACGCGGGTAAGGTTGAAGAAACCGTAATTATTCCGGGGAATATAGCGGTTGATCTTGTTGATTCCAGATACCCCGTTGAGCCTTATCGTTTTCAGGAAGGCGATATGGTCGTGAAAAACTGCACGCCCGCAGCAGCTAAAGTGGAGGTGTATGACGGATATGACGTTCATTTCGTTACTCCCAAGGCCAGCGCCATGATAAGCCCAGGGCAAGTAAGCCGTAAGCTGAGCTGCGGTCGTATCTGTTGGTTGCGCAGTAGTGCGCTGGTTAAGCACCGCGTCAAACCCGGTCACTATGTCATTCTCCCTGATAATGGCGATCCATATTTTAATCTTCGTCCTACCAATGCCGATGCGCAGTCGCGCAGTTGTGACATCTACGAATTCTGATTCTGGAGCCAAGAAAATGGAGTTTAAAGACAATAGTATTCGTAATCTGACGCTCGCGATTTCTCTGACTACAACGCTGGCAATAAGTGGTTGTGCCTATATGCCAGTCGGCGGTTCGTCAGAAGATAATCTCGCGCTAAATGTCACAACAGAAAACGTTCGTAACAAAGATGTATCGCGTGCGCTTAAAGCAATGAATAAAGGGCGGTTAGAAAAGGCTGGCGACTATCTGAGCGAAGCACTTATGACCCGCTTTAACAGTTCGGCGTTACAGACGCTGAATGCAATAACCTATCACTTGCGGGCATTAAACGGAGAATCTGCACTTTTCGAGCTTGCCGAACAGGGATATCTGACTGCTATCCGGGCAGATCGGAGCAACTGGGAAGCACGTTTCTATCTCGGACTTCTATACAGTGATATGCAGCGTTTTGACGAAGCTAAAGCTCAGTTAGGTGCATACGTACTCCACGACGATAGTGATGTTGAGGGCCTGTATTACCTGGCTTATTCATCGTATTACAGCGGCGATATTGAAACAGCGCACGCAGCAGCGGAACGTCTATGGGATGTCACCGCCACACTGGAAAACAGTCCAGTAGCGACTGAAACCGTTCTTCGTATGCTGACGATAGTAAAAGCGGCAGCTGGAAAAGATGAAGAAGCAGTGACTTACTTTAACGACTATCTGCAACGAACCGGAGAGACCCGTGATAGTGCAGGACTTCGTCGTCGTATAGAGGACTGGCAGAATACTTATGAGAAGACAGATTTCACTTCCGACGGCTACAGTCAGGAAAGTGGCAGCTACGAAAGCGATTTTGTCGATAATCAGATGGTTGCCGTTGATGTCGTAATTATTCGTACAGAAGAAGATGTCTCTACTGCCCGCGGTGTCAACCTTCTGAGTCAGTTACAGTTCCAATTCGGAAACCCTTACGATGGTACCCCAGCATACTCACGCGGAAACCTGAAGGTAAATGACCGCCTCGACCCATTGGATCAGAGGGCACCTATAGATAGCTCATCGGGTGATGTATTTGATCCGCGGATGAATACGAATCAACAGACGATTACCAGTTTTATTTCCGTGCCAGCGGTTAACTATAACCTGAATATTCTTAACTCAAAAAATGGTACTAATGAGATTCTTGCCCGACCAACACTGGTTGCGCGTGCAGGACAGACTTCAGAATTTTTTTCCGGTGTAGAAGTATCGGCCGCTGCAGTATCCGGGGGGGCAGGTGATTCTATTTCTATCGAGAAAGAAATTGGCGTAAAGCTTTCTGTCACGCCTGAGTTTGCACCGGATGGTTCGGTCATACTTCAGGTTGAGGCAGAGCGGACCTTCTTAACGACACCCAGCAGTTCTGTACTGTTTGAGTTCCGTCTCGACACAACGAAGACAACAGTAAATGCAAACGTTGCGCTAAATTACGGTCAGACACTGATTCTCGGTGGCCTGAATGAACGTGAAACAGAAGAAGACGTCGACGGTGTACCGATTCTTCGTGATATTCCGATCATCAATCTTTTCTTCTCGCGTCGTACACAGCGAGACTATAAAAAGTCTGTAATGGTGCTACTGACGCCGCGTCCAGCGTCATATATGTATTCGCCTCCGGAACATAACGGCGTGACACGCAGTGCGCGTGATGATGCAATTCGCGGCCAGCTTCAGGACAGGTACGACAACTGGTTCCAGCCATTGCCGAATATTCGTCATGTGATGAATGTCCTGGAGAAGAGCGAAGTCTATCGAAATTTCCAGAGTGGCGATCTGCGTGGGAATGCCTGGGTAAATAGCAGTAATAACAGTGACCGAATCAGCCGCGTGCTGGAACGTGACCCGGTCTGAGGCTGTAAGCTCATACTATGATATCAAGGCTTTGTGTTTTCGTTTTGTCGATATTTCTGGTTTCTTTTACCAGTTTATCGGCGGCAGCCGAGCATCCGTTATCTGGTATCACTCATCTCCAGTGGCAACAGCTCAGGGGGCAGGCACGAAGCATTGAGGCAACTAAGGATGATGTTGTCTATGCCCTGGGTATTGATCAGAAAATATATCGTTGGCGCCAGGGCAGGGGCTGGCTCCTACTGCCTGGAAACTTCGATAGTCTGATCATTGATGCAGCGAATAAACCCTGGGGTATAGATACCGACGGAGTCGTGCGAAGATTCAACGGCCTGTGGTGGGATGAAGTTTCATCAAGTGAAAGTATTTCGAAGCTCTCAGCATCTCCGCAGGATGAAAGTATCTATGCATTAACTTCTACTGGTCAGGTTCTGAAGTGGACTCAGAAGACTAAGGAGTTCACCGGGGTGGGTATGGCTATACCAGCTACCGGGACTGTTCAGAAATTTCTCGTGTCTTCTGGCGGTGAACTATGGGTACTGAAAAAGGATGGCACACTTTATGTCAACGCACGACCAGAGAGTGGCTCAGAACTTACATTGGTCGAGGGCAATATATCTGATCTCACTGTGGATTCCAGTGGCAGTATTGTCGCCGTAAGTGCTGGAGGAAGTGTTATCGCGTTGGATAACCGGAAACCTCAGCCTGTTGCAGAATTTCCACGTCCTACTTATAAAGTTTCTTTCGCGGGCTCAAATACACCGTGGTTTATAGATAGCGCTGGCAGTATTTTCACGACGACCTCACTTATGGCGAGTGATAGTGTTGAAAATACCGGAGTTATACCCGTAGCAAGTGATGTCTCTTCAGATGAGGTTTCAGCAGATACAGAGAAAGCATCTGATTCTGCAAAGTCCGCGTTTCTGGCAGGAAAATTCATAGATACGATGTATCCAGAACTACGATTTATTCGGGTTAACGATACATCTATGTTGACACTTGACGTAACTGAAAGTGGAAGCGTATTCGGTATTACTCCCGACTTTCAAATCGAACGATGGCGCAACAGATACAAGGACTTTTCATCATTTCCGGGAGTCGCAAAACAGCTGACAACAGATAGTCGTGGACTTATCTGGGTAATCAATCCTTTTGGGAAAGTCTACCGGCTCGATAATAATCGCTGGCATGAAATTCCAAACTTCAGCGCGGAACGCATTGTAGCAACAAGTAATGGAGAAGTGTTTGCACTGACCTCCGCTCAGGCAGTTTATCGGTTTAATCACCTTACTCAGCGATTTGAACGGATTCCCCGCTGGTCAGCGACTGATATCGGTGGTGACACTGATGGGAATGTCTGGTTGTTGAGTATGGCTGGGCGATTACAGAAGTGTAAGGCAGATGCTTGTGAATACTTTGCAGCACCCACAGTAAAGACATTCGATATTGGGCCCGATAACTCTTTTTATATAGTCACGCAACAAAACGAACTCTATCGGAAGATGCCCGATCAGACCTGGCAATATCTTCGCGGGAATACAGTCGATGTCAGTGTCGGACCGGGAGGTTTTCCGTGGATCATCGACTCGCGCCAGACTGTTTATTATAGCGCTATTTTTGACAGGGATGAGACGGATGACCGGCGTCTGGCTCTGGCAATTCAGGGCAGTACCCTCGATACGGATTCAGTAAATGGTATCAGTGTTAGCCGTCGGATTCGCTTCAGTCAGGCAGCACTGCCTACAGCTATATCGTCTGGAGTTGTAGGTGTTCAATCGGAGTCTGAAGGGCAGCTCTATATTACAGTCCGCAAGAATCCGGAATCAGCCACTGAATCGGTGCATACCTATGTCAACAGCTACTGCCTTGGTGATCCTTTTGATTCCAACTGCGGCTTTCCCGATCTTTGCCCGGATACATCCACTCCGGGATGCGAGCCATGTAATACAGAGCAGAATCAAACATCTGCACTATGTATTCTGGTAGAAGGTGGTTCTGTTCAGCCTCAGGGGAGTTGGATTAATGGTTACTGCCTTGCACAACCTCAGGCTCCCGGGTGTGGTGTTCTCGCCCAGCCCGGATCAGCTGATCAGGTAGATTGCTCAGACCCGATAAATCAGACTCATACGGTATGCGTGCAGTACGGGAATGAAGTTGGGATAGACGAAGGCGTATCCACACTGAGTCAGTTATACCGCTACGACGACGGATTCCGGCGCTTCCGCGAAGTGAATATCCCTGAGGCCGCGGTTGACTTTACCGTGGATGGCAAGGAGCGACTTGTATTTGTTCTGACGGATGAACGTTTAATGAGGGAGAGCTCTTCTGGTTCTGGGCGATTTATAAGAATCCCAGCGCCGCCAGCATCGGACGGTACCGAAGTACCACAAGTTTCTGCGTCAGAAGAAAACCTGTATTTGCTCAGCAGTGCAGGGCAGTTATCTGTTTCCAGCGAAGAAAAACTCTTTATTACAGAAGGCAGTACGCCACTACTGACAGAAATTTCTGCGGCAGGTTCAGGCTGGCTCTGGGGGATAAGTTCTGATCGTCTTTTATTACGTGAAGATGAATCGGACTACAGCCTGCAGTCTGACTATGTAAAGGAAACTCTACGTAGCTTAACTAACTCCGTTTCAGGCGAGACTTTCGTTGTGTCAGGAGACCGGATTGCCCGGCTTAATAAGTCGACGAGACGGTTTGAAATTATCCAGGGAAGTTATCCCGATGTAAGGAGCCTGGCGGCTGATAAGAACGGAAAGCTCTGGCTTATCAGTACCGATGGCCGCTTGTTTAAACAAATTTGAATCTGATGTCCGCACCAGACGGATGAGGGGCTGATATGAAACCTGAACTATTGCCTGTGATACTTCTTCTTGGATCAGTTAGCCTGAGTGGCTGCTATCTTGATAAAGGCGATGAAGAAAGCTTTCCCAGTTATATGAAAACCGGGACCCTGATCGATAGTCCGGTATCTTCCATGACTTATCGTATAAATGGCGGAGCGGAGAAGCAGACTAATTTTAAGGGCCAGTTCTCTTATGAAGATGGGGATCTGATCCGCTTTTATCTGGGTGACTATGCCTTTCCAGCTGTTACCGCGCAGGAAATTATTACGCCGATGACGCTTGCGGGCGTTGATGATATTAACGATCGCAGGGTGATCAATATCGCCTTTATTCTGCAAGCACTTGATACCGATATGAATCCGGACAACGGTATTGAAATTACAGATAGCCTGTATGGTGCGTCTTTTGAATTCGATTTCGATCAGGAATTTAATGATTTTCTTATTTCGTTTGATGTCGATGAATTGATTTGGGGTTACCTGAACGGTGAAACTCCGGCTTACGATGATGTGGTTGACCATCTTAGCCGCCAGTTAGGCGTCCGTGGAACCTGGGTTTCGGGGAGTGGCGTTGTGCTTAATTTTCTGAAAGACTCAGCGGTTCTTGCTGTAAATGCTAACGGGTATGAATATGGGCAATACAGCTATGACTCCATTGAAGGAACGCTCACAGTTTCGATCAGTGATGACTATAACGGAGATGAGGGTTTCGGGCCCCAGATGGTGTTAACCGTTATAGAGATTGATTCTGATGTATTAGTACTGGAGTCAGAGGATGCTGAAACCAGTTACTCGCGCACCGAAGACAGCCTTCTGGGGCTGGCAGATACCTGGTTTTTCAACGATGTAGATACTGGAGACCGTTACTTGCTTAATCTCTATTCTGACTATAACTATCAGCTTGTCAGAGTAAGCAGCGATGACGGTGGAGACACCGATGTCGGAACCTACGCAATCTCGTCAGAAGGTCTGTCGCTTACCAGTGACGATATCGAAAACTCACAACTGGGCATACTTTCCTTTGAATCCATGGCTCGTCAGTTCTCAATGCTGCTGAGTGATACCGAGCTAAGACTCACTGCGGATGAAACTGTGACTTTCATCCGGCAGTGAAGTGCTTACTCTAAGTCAGTTAACCGTCAGGCGACGCTGAGTTTCCTGGCGTGTTTTCTTCGGCAACGTCAGATAGAGAATGCCATCTTTATATTCGGCTTTGGCATGTTCAATATCGACTTCCTGCGGCAGTTCAAAACTGCGTGAAACAGCACCGTAATAACGTTCTGTACGTAGCACAGCATCCCCTTCTTTTTTAGAATCATGCTGCTTGATTTCAGCCTTAATAGAAATCACCGCACCATCGATATCAATATGAATATCTTCTTTAGATACGCCGGGTATTTCAGCGTGCACACGATATGCTTCGGCATCCTCGCTTACATCTGTACGGATGCTTCGTGGCATTGAATCACCGTGAAGTGGTTTTACATAGAAACCAGTGGTCAGGTCACGGAACAGATCATCAAATACGTTTGAGCGGGTTAGCATATTAGTCATGGGATTATTCCTCTACCAAAAAAACAGTTACATCAATACGAATAAAAGTTTCGCCTGGCGGATGAGCACTCCCGGGAATGTGCTGTTTTCCGTTCGGTTACTCTCTAGATATGGCCGGTAAAAAAGACTTCAAGGGGTCAAGTGAATATTTCTTGATCAAGATATTCTGTCGACAATCATCGCCGTTAAACACGCTTCGCGGTTTGAACGGCTCCTACAATGTAATAGCTCCTACAACATTGTCGATTGGTACACCTCTGTAGGAGCCGATCAGCGTATTTTGCTATCGGCGATTGGTTTTGTGGCATTGCTCGCCGTTAAACGCGCTTCGCGGTTTGAACGGCTCCTACAATGTAATAGCTCCTACAACATTGTCGATTGGTACACCTCTGTAGGAGCCGATCAGCGTATTTTGCTATCGGCGATT
>JAYNJA010000040.1:13685-16577 GCA_038109705.1 Thalassolituus sp.
ACCTCTGTAGGAGCCGATCAGCGTATTTTGCTATCGGCGATTGGTTTTGTGGCATTGCTCGCCGTTAAACGCGCTTCGCGGTTTGAACGGCTCCTACAATGTAATAGCTCCTACAACGTTGTCGATTGGTACACCCCTGTAGGAGCCGATCAGCGTATTTTGCTATCGGCGATTGGGTCTGCGGCATTGATCGCCGTTAAACGCGTTTCGCGGTTTTAGCGGCCCCTACAATGTAATAGCTCCTACAGCCTTGCATCCTGTATGGGGTTTCCGCATTCGCCGTAACGACACTCCTCAGGTATCATGCCGCCTTTGTTTGTGTGTGCCTGAGGGTGTTGTCTTGTCTGGTTCGTCTACTGATTCATCTGTTATCCGTCTCACTGAGTACAGTCACGGCGCGGGCTGCGGCTGTAAGATCTCACCGAAGGTGCTGGATACCATTCTGGCGTCGCAGCTGACTCTGCCGGATAGCCCGAATCTGCTGGTGGGGAACAGCTCGAAAGACGATGCCGCAGCCTACGACATTGGTAACGGCCAGGCCGTGCTGAGCACGACTGACTTCTTTATGCCTATCGCCGATGATCCGTTTGATTTCGGTCGGATCGCAGCCACTAACGCTATCTCTGATATCTACGCCATGGGCGGGAAGCCATTGATGGCCATTGCGATTCTGGGTTGGCCGGTGAATGTGCTCTCGCCTGAGGTAGCTCAGAAGGTGGTCGATGGCGGCCGTCAGGCCTGTGCCGATGCCGGTATTCCGCTGGCGGGTGGTCATAGTATTGATGCGCCTGAGCCGATTTTTGGTCTCGCCGTCACCGGTATCGTTGATATCGATAAACTCAAGCAGAACGATAAAGCCACGGCAGGCTGCAAACTGTACCTGTCGAAGCCCTTAGGCGTTGGTGTGCTGACTACTGCGCAGAAGAAAAAAATCCTGAAGCCAAAGCATGAGTTTCTGGCGCGCGACACTATGTGCATTCTCAATAAAGTTGGCGAGAAGATCTCGGCCTTGCCGGGGGTTGAAGCCCTGACGGACGTCACCGGCTTTGGTCTGGGCGGTCACCTGCTTGAGATCTGCGAGGGCAGTGGTGTAAACGCAGTACTCGATTACAACGCGTTACCAGTGATGGAGCCGGTTAAAGACTATATTTCTCAGGGCTCTATGCCTGGCGGCACTGACCGTAACTTCGACAGTTATGGCGAGAAGCTCTCAGCACTTTCAGATGAACAGCGCGCTATTGTCTGTGATCCGCAGACCAGTGGCGGCCTGTTGATTGCTGTGCGCCCGGAGCAGGCCGCCGAGGTCGAAGCCATTCTGGCCGCAGAAGGCCTGCAGAGTACCTGTATTGGTGAGCTGGTGCCGGCAACCGGTGAGCAGATTCGAGTAGAGGTGTGTGCATGAGCCGCCCGGATACCGCCGATTTCAAAACCCTGTTTCTGAAAGATACGCCCATGATGGATACCCGCGCGCCGCTGGAATTCAAAAAGGGGGCGTTCCCGCATACGGTAAGTCTGCCGTTAATGACGGATCAGGAGCGGGCAAAGGTCGGCACTTGTTATAAAAAGAAGGGCCAGGACGAAGCCATTAAGCTTGGTCATCAACTGGTATCCGGCGATATTAAAGAAGAACGTCTCGAGAAGTGGCTGGCTTTTGCCAAAGCGAACCCAGACGGCTACCTCTATTGTTTTCGCGGTGGTCTGCGTAGCCAGATTACCCAGCAGTGGTTAAAAGATGCGGGCTGTGACTACCCGCGTATCACCGGTGGCTATAAGGCTATGCGCCGTTTTCTGATTGATACGCTTGAGCGAATCACAGTCGAACGCCCGTTAGTGATCGTTGCCGGTGAAACCGGCTGCGCTAAAACTGAGTTGATTAAGCAGGTCTCTGGTCATGTTGATCTTGAAGGTATTGCTAATCACCGTGGCAGTACTTTCGGTAAGCGTGCTACTGCTCAGCCAGCTCAGATCGGTTTTGAAAATGCGGTGGCGGTTGATTTTCTTCGTCACGAAGACCGCTTCTCTGATCACGATCCTGATCGCCCGATTATTCTTGAAGACGAAAGCATGCTCATAGGTCGTTGTGCCTTGCCAGAATTGCTGCGTACTGAAATGGCGAAATCGCCATTGGCAGTGGTCGAGGCAACGATGGAGCAGCGCGTAGAACACAGCTTCAATAACTATATTCTGGATAAACTTGCTGAATGGCAGCACGAAGCCGGTGAAGAGCAGGGCTTTGCGTCGTTCGCTGATGATCTGCGCACCAGCATGAGCAAGGTTGAGCGTCGTCTTGGTGGCTTGCGCCATAAGGCCATGACGGAGACATTAGAGGCCGCATTAGTTCAACACGAAAAGGGTGACCCAAGTCTGCATCGCGACTGGATTCAGCCAATGCTGGAAGAATATTACGATCCGATGTACCGCTGGCAGTTGAGTAAAAAAGCCGGGCGTATTTTAATTCGCGGCACCTTTGATGAGGTGCGCGATTTCTTAAACTCTGACGCTGTCAGAGCTTAATTTTTTAACTCCCTAATATACTGGAAACAGGAAAACTCGATGAAAATCCGACAATGGATGCTGGGTGGTCTGATGATCTTACTGGCAACAAGTGCACTGGCAGAAACTTTTACCTTCACTGCGATCCCGGATGAAGATGAAAGCCGCCTGAATGAGCGTTTTGGTAAGGTTGCAGACTATCTGGCTGAAGAGTTAGGTGTCGATGTTAAATATATTCCTGTGAAGTCGTACCCTGCGGCGATCACAGCATTCCGTAATGATCAGGTTCAGCTGGCATGGTTTGGTGGCCTGTCAGGTGTGCAGGCGCGCGAATTAGTGCCGGGTTCTACCGCGATTGCTCAGGGTTACGAAGATCAGTTCTTCAAAACCTACCTCATT
>JAYNJA010000041.1:0-2832 GCA_038109705.1 Thalassolituus sp.
GTACTGACTCGCGAGTAATTCCTGCCACCATGCAGGACACTGACGTCGCCAAACTGTTTGAACGTCATGACCTTGTTTCGGCTCCGGTGGTCGATGCCGAAGGTAAACTCATCGGTCGTATCACCATCGATGACGTGGTTGACGTTATCCGCGAAACTGCGGACCACTCACTGATGAGCTCGGTCGGTCTGGACGAAGAAGAAGACACCTTCGCACCGGCACTGAAGACCAGTCGTCGCCGTGCTGTCTGGCTCGGTATTAACCTGCTCACCGCACTGGCCGCCTCGGCAGTAATCGGCTTATTCGACAAAACTATTGAGCAGGTTGTGGCTCTCGCCGTTCTTATGCCTATCGTAGCGAGCATGGGTGGCATTGCTGGCAGCCAGGTACTGACTCTGGTTATTCGTGGTCAGGCGCTTGGTCATCTGTCTGCAGCGAACTTCCGCTGGCTGTTCAACCGGGAAATTATCGTCGCCGGTATCAACGGTATCCTCTGGGCACTCGTCATCGCCTTAATTACCATGCTCTGGTTCGGAGACCCCGGCATCGCCGCGATTATTGCTGCGGCCATCGTTATTAACTTACTGGTTGCTGCGGTAACTGGTGCAGCCTTACCCTTGATTCTGAAAGCCCGTGGTATCGACCCGGCACTCGCGGGTGGCGTTGTACTGACGACCGTTACCGACGTGATTGGCTTCCTGTCCTTTCTTGGGCTGGCTACCCTGTTCTACCTCTGATCCGGAGATCTCATGACTTACGAAGACGACGATAGCGATTTCGTCAGCAAATCAGAATTAAAGCGCGAGATGGAGCGCTTTCAGAAATTCGGGGAAACGCTGTGTGATATGTCGCCGTCGCAGTGGGCCAAACTTCCTATCAATGGCGTACTGATGGAAGCGCTGGAAGAAAGCCGCCGTATCAAGAAGCATGAGGCACGTCGTCGTCATTTCCAATACATCGGCAAACTGATGCGCGATGAAGACATCGACGCCCTCCAGGAAGCCGTTGACCTGCTCGACCCGTCCAGCGAGGCTTATGGCAGAAAAATCCGTCAGCTTGAACTATGGCGTACCCGCCTTGTGGCAGACGGAAAGGCACTGAACGAGTTCCTCTCGACCTACCCGGAATGTGACCGCCAGCAATTGCGCAATCTGGTACGTAATGCTCAGAAAGAAATGCAGAGCGAGCCGCCAAAGCCTGGCACTAGCTATAAGAAACTGTTCCAGCTGATTAAAGACATTACGACCGACCACGAGTCCTGATAAAAATATACGAAGCGTGCTCTCTTAATGAGCACTCTCTTATCAATAATAATCAATGGGCACTATTTAAGTGCCCGTTTTTCTTTCTGAAACGCACTGATTGCCGGTTTTACATGTTTTTACAAACTGGCACACCTATTGCTGTCTATAAATTCATAAGCCAACGGCGGCTTTGAAATCTGAAAACTTATCGATAACGGTGTCGAGCTCTGTCAGTAATTACCTGACGGAACGCGACGCCGTTTTTTTGTTTCCGGTAAGTCGATTGCGACTGCCATTACTTTAAGTACAGAGAGAATATCTATGTCCTATTTAATGCCTTCAGAATTCGCGACCAAAATGGTCGATTCCGGTGCTGAAAAAATCTTCATGTCGACCAAAGACACGTTAATCCGTGCATTTATGGCTGGTGCAATTCTCGCACTGGCGGCCGTGTTCGCAATCACAGTCGCGATGAAAAGCGGCTCTCCAATTCTGGGCGCGGTACTCTTCCCAGTCGGTTTCATTATGCTCTACCTGATGAAATTCGACCTGCTGACCGGTGTTTTCACTCTGGTACCACTGGCCATCATCGACAAGCGTCCGGGCTGTACTGTTCCACAACTGCTGCGCAACTGGGGCCTGGTATTCTGCGGTAACCTCGCTGGTGCACTGACCGTTGCGGTAATGATTTCCTTTATTCTGACTTATGGCTACAACACTGATGGCGGCCCTATCGCTGCTAAAGTAGCAACTATCGGCGAATCACGTACTGTAGGTTACGCTGCTCACGGCGTTGACGGCTGGCTGACAATCTTCATCCGCGGCATGCTGTGCAACTGGATGGTATCTATGGGCGTTGTTGGCGCCATGATCTCTACTTCTGCGATCTCTAAAATGTTCGCGATGTGGATGCCAATCATGCTGTTCTTCTTCATGGGCTTCGAACACTCCATCGTGAACATGTTCCTGTTCCCATTCTCTATGATCATGGGTGGTGACTTCACTGTGATGGACTACATCATCTGGAACGAACTGCCAACAGCACTGGGTAACCTGGTCGGTGGTTTCGTCTTCGTAGCACTGCCACTGTACTACACCCACGTTCGTCAGAGCGCTGACCGTAAACTGGGTTAATAAAAGCCTGTAATCTGTGTTCACAGATATAGGAAAATGACCTGCCCCTCCAGTGGAGGTGCAGGTTTTTTTTATTCAGGAATCAGCAGACCGGGAAACACTATGCCAAATGAGCTTAAAGTTAGTATCGGACAAGCAACCGATAAAGGTGTAAAGCCGATTAATCAGGACTACCACGGAGCTGAAATTCCTGAAGGTTCACAGCTGCAGACCAAAGGTGTTGCCATTGCACTGGCAGATGGCATCAGCAGCAGCACGGTCAGCCAGGAAGCCAGTGCAACTGCAGTTCGCAGTTTTCTCAGTGACTATTACTGTACGTCTGAGGCCTGGTCAGTAAAGACCTCTGGTATCAAAGTTCTGTCGGCGACCAACTCCTGGCTCCACGCACAGGCGCGTAAGAATCTCCGCGAATGGGACCCGAATAAAGGCTATGTCTGCGCCTTCAGTGCTATCG
>JAYNJA010000041.1:2842-16542 GCA_038109705.1 Thalassolituus sp.
ATACCGCTCATCTTTTTCATGTCGGTGACAGCCGCATTTACCGGATTGAAGACAACGATCTTGAGTTGCTGACGGAAGACCATCGTTTTTACGCCTCAGCAGATAAAAGCTACCTAACCCGGGCAATGGGTATGAGTAGCCAGCTTGAGGTCGACTATCGCCCCCTTGTAGTAAAGCCCGGCGATACCTTTATTCTGGCCACCGATGGCATTTACGAGTTTGTCAGCCCCGCATTTGTGACTGCAACCGTCAAAGAACATCACGACGACCTTGAGAAAGCAGCGGAGATAATTCTTAATCAGGCCCGGAAAAACGACAGTGATGACAACCTGACAATTCAGGTTTTAAGAATCGATCAGCTGCCTGCGCACAATAAAGAAGACGTCCACCAGCAACTTACCAAACTTCCATTTCCTCCTGAACTGATGGCCCGGAGTGAATTCGACGGCTACAACATCCTGCGAAAAATCCATGGCAGCCCACGCAGTCACGTGTACCTTGCTCAGGATATTGAAACCGGTGCTCAGGTCATTCTGAAAACGCCGTCCGGAGAGCTACGTAACAACACCGCGTATCTTGAGCGCTTTCTGCTGGAAGACTGGATTGCCCGCCGCATTGATAATGATCACGTCGTCCGTCCGGGTGCCGCCGACCGTCCGCGCAATTTTCTGTATATTACCACCGAGTATATTGAAGGTCAGACACTGGACCAGTGGATGCGGGACAACCCCGCCCCGTCACTGGAAGAAGTCCGCAACATTCTGGAGCAGGTCGTAAAAGGGGTGCAGGCATTTCATCGCCTCGAAATGCTGCATCAGGACCTGAAACCGGACAATATTCTGATCGGTAACGACGGGGTTATTCGTATTATTGATTTCGGCTCGACCAAAGTCGCCGGCATCGCCGAAATAGATAGCCCACTGGAGCGCTTAAACCTTCTCGGCACCGCACAGTACTCCGCACCTGAATATTTTCTCGGAGCAGCAGGTTCAACAGAGTCGGATGTTTATGCGTTAGGCGTGATTGCGTATGAAATGTTTACCGGCCGCCTGCCCTACGGCATGGATGTCGCTCGTATCGAAAAGCCTAAAGATCGCTCTAAGCTGCGTTATGTTCCAATCCGGGATACCGGCCGAACCATTCCTGATTGGGCTGACGAAGCCATTCGTAAAGCAACCCACCCGGTGCGTACCAAGCGCTATCAGGAGCCTGCTGAGTTCATCTATGAACTCCGACATCCAAATACTAAATACCTGCAGAAAAGTCGCCCGCCAATCATAGAACGTGACCCGGTAAAGTTCTGGCAAACGGTATCGTTTACTCTGTTTCTTGGGTTAATTTTTATGCTGTATGAGCGCTTTATGTAGCACAGTGTTGATGTAGTGTTGATGTAGCTAAGCGCGTTATATCGGGGAGTATAGAGGCATCAGACGGCGACGCTCCGCGACCTGTGCAGGGTCGATTGCACACACCAGCGCAGCAGGTTCATGTTCAAGCTGCCCGACCACCTTACCCCAGGGATCAATAATCATAGAGTGACCCCAGGTACGGCGCTTATCATCGTGCCAACCACATTGATTCGCTGCTAACAAAAAACACTGGTTTTCGATGGCGCGAGCGCGAAGCAGTATTTCCCAATGAGCTTCACCGGTCGTGTAGGTAAATGCTGCAGGTACGACAAGTATTTCAGCGCCCATATCACGCAAGGTAGTAAACTGCTGCGGAAAACGCAGATCAAAGCAGATACTAAGACCGACTCTTCCGGCCGGTGTATCTACCACGACCAGATCAGTACCCGGTGCAAAGCGAGCCGACTCACGATAACTCCCCTGAGCATCGCCAACGTCGACATCAAATAAATGGATTTTATCGTATCGCTTAACCAACTCGCCCTGATCGTTAAAGACCAATAAAGCAGAACGGACGCGCGGATCGTCATCCGGACAGGGCTGTGGTACTGCGCCAGCCAATAACCAGACACCATTAACCCGCGCCTGAGAGGCAAACCATTGAACTGTTGCCGGGTCAGATGCAAGCGCCTGATACTGAGCTCCATCCATATTCAGACACATCTCAGGTAACAGAATGACCTTTGCATGTTGCTCTGCTGCCTCAGCAATCAAGCCTGCTAGCTGAGCTTTATTTGCTTCGGTATCTCCACCGCTATTGCACTGGATAACTGCAACGGAGGTTGAAACAGAAGAATCACTCATCAGTCACTACCTAATCCAAAAATACTCAGGAAGCGGTCAACAAAGCCGCGACTCTCTTTACCCTCAACGCTATTGTCGAATGCTTTATTCAGCTTAATATCTGGTTCTTCCCAAGTGCCCTGAATGGTGTAACTGGCACTGGTAAAGCGTTCCAGCTCGTCACCAATTAAACGCTCGGTAACATAAATCGAAGCTGCCACTGGCGGCGCAAAACCTGCCAGTACGGCAACAATCGGCAGGGTACTGGTAACAGGAAAAGTTACCGCCATCTTCATGTCCAGGTCACCGCTATTGAGATCGGTATTTCCTGACGTCAGGAATTTACCGCCAGGGCCGTCTACAGTCAGCGGATCGACAAAGGTGAACAAGCCCTGCTCTATTTTTGCTGAGGCTTTCAAAGTATCGAAGGCCATGCCTGAGCCCACGAGATCCGAAAAATCGAGACGCAGACGACGCGCTACCGAGTTAAAATTCAGAACACCAAAGGCTTTTAACGCGCCGGCACCTTCGGCGTTAACTTTACCGTTAGAAATACGTACGTTAGCCGTACCATCCAGCGTCTGCGTATTAAAGCCAGCAGGAGAGCCTATCCAACTTAACGACAGTTTGCTCTTCAGGTCTTTACCTTCAACCACCGGTTGCAGGCGAAACCCCTTCTGCACATTGCCGACGTTAGACGCCGTTATATCAAAATCCGTCATACGCGTAGCGTGTTGCCCTTCGCGCATTACCCAATCCATTCGCCCCTGCGTGCGCAGACCTTTCATATCACTATCGAGAATTTCGATCGCGGTTCCGGACGGAATAGGCCGGGTAGTTCCCTGCCAGCGGCCAAGGTTACGGGTACCGAAATACACTTCCTGAACCGTAAAATCGATAGCAACGATATCGCCAGGAATGACCTCTTCAAGCGGGTCATACAGCTCAGACGTGTCTGGAGCTGGGCCTTCGTCTTCTTCGCTCACTGCAGTGGCCTGCGCGTCTTCTACAGTATCTGCCACAGTACCTTCTGCAACAGACTCATCTGGAGCCGGCTCCTGCGGTTCAGGAAGATGCACAAAATCCATTAACAGAACCAAAGGCTCGGCGTCGTCATCACGGATCACTACGGTGCCTTGTGCCAGATTGTTCTGAACCTGAATCGTCCATTCATTGAATTCCTGAACACCGGACACACGGGTCTCTTCAACCGGAACGTCGTAAGCATTCAATGCGGCAATGGTCATATCAATGGAGCTTATGGGGTTCGTGTTGCCAAGAGCATTCGGCTCCAATGGCTGCAACTGACCAGCTGCAGCAAGACGTGCGTCATCTTCATCAATCAGCAGCATCACACGATCCCAGACGTCCCACCACTCAGAGACATTCAATTCCGCCGGAATATGGCCGGTGATAGCAATACCTGGCCCCTCACCAAGCTTCGCCGGCGCTCCGCCAAACACAATCTGGCCACGCTCGGCACCTTCGTCGTTCAGGCGCACAGAGGTTGAAAACAGGCCGTCGTAATTAACAGCAATATCAGTCTCGTCACCTGGTGCGACTAACGCTGTCAGGCTACGCTTATCTTCGGCACGTTTTCCTGCAGGGAAAGGCAGGTCGACGACAGTGCCTTCCAGTTCAGTTTCCACCAGCAGATGAACAGGCTGATCCAGTGCGGGATCGACCTCAATATTAGCTTCGTAGTTAACATCGCCGCTGACAGGATCAAGCAGAAAGAAATCAGCCCAGTCTTTAAAATCGGCCCACTTCGCTTTACCCACTGCATCGCCGGTAATGCGATAACTGTTGTCCGTCGCGACAGAATTAAGAGTCAGACTGACATCTCCACCGAACGTCCTGCCGCTCAGGCCCGATGAAGACAAGCCGCCTTTCGTTGTGAATACCAGCGGCCCATAGAGGTTCGAGAACTCAAGGTCGGCACTTTCGAGACGTATCTTCGTATCAAGAATCTGACTCTGCAGCTCTACATCGGGGATTGCATCCGGATCACTCAGAATCATACTCAGGCGCATATCCGATGATGCCGAGCCCTGACCGGACCAGTCATCTAACGAGTGGTCGATGATTTCTGCCAGAGGAGTCGTCTGCAGATACGACAGCGCTTCCGACACTTCGCCCTTAATAGTCCCGCTGACCGTCAACTCTGTGCCCTTACGGGTATCACGTAACTTTACCCGCGCACCAGAGGCCACGTTTCCGCCCAAAGTATCTGCAGTGTCGACCCAGACATCGAGGTCTGGGGCATTCAGAAATACCCGCCCTTTCACGCCGGTAACCTCGGGCCACTCGTCCAGATAATTAATCCGGGCATTATCTGCCTCAAGATAGAGTTGAGTCGTCAGGCTGTTTTCAGGAATATCGGAGCCAGTATGCCCGTTCAAAACAAAAGCAACGTTACTCACATTCCCTTCCGGTAATCCCGCATCGAGCCACTCGTTAATCGCCGGATCGAGGATATCCGGAACCAGTTCCTCCTGCAGAGTCACACTGGCATTCTCAAGCCCAAGCATCAGGCCCATATGATATTCAACATCGGTGTCACGCCGCGGAATACGAATCGCCATTTCGCCGTATACCCGGGCATCTTTTAATGTCGCATCGAGATCTTTCAGACGCAGGTTAAAAAACTCGGGTTTGATGTCCCAGTAAAACTGAGCGGAAGCATTCGTCAGGTCCCAGGTCGGGTTGTACACACCCTCAATATGCATGCTCAGCGCTTTATCACGAATGTGAGCCACCCCACCCTGAGCCTGCAAGTGAATACTGCCATCGGCATCTGTGAACGACGGGATTCCGATAAAAGATTCCGTCGTCAGGCCTGCAATATCCGCCCGGACATCAACAATGCCCGGCATATCCTTCACCATACTGATACGCAGATTGGAAGCCTGCCCACGGGCATTGAGGTTTTCGACGTAACGGGCGAATTTCTCTGGCAGCAGGTTGTAGTCGAGAATAAATGCACTCAGCGCCTGCACATCGACGCCTGGGATACCAAACTGCCAGCCACGCTTTTCGTCCAGCTGCACTGAGCTGATACGTACTTCGTTAACGGGTAATGCCTCATCGAACTGCGGCTGAATGCTCAGGTGCCAGTCTTCGTCTTTTCTCTCACCAGCGATCAGAACGCGACCTTTCGTCAGTTCGAGATTATTCTCAGGGGCCTGCAACGTCAGCTGAGGTATTTTGGCGGTGGCATAGAGCGAGCTCAGATCACCGTCCGAAACCGATAACCAGCCTTCAAGGCTGCCGCGCAGTGACGGTAACGCCAGCTCGCGAGGCAAGCTCGCAGGAATCCAGCGATTCCACTGCTGCTCATCGACTCTCAGGTAAATTTCGCCGTCCTGCTCATCCCATGGCCAGAGTGGGCCTCGCAGGCTAGCGCTCAGAAAAATATCGGCAATTTCCTCACGTCCCCAGGCTACATCCCCTTCGAGCGCGTGCTGATCGCCGCGGTTGCGCCACAACAAATGGCGTACAAGCAAGGTTTCATCACCGGCGGAATGGGCGTTAGTCACTTTCCAGTCAGTCAATGAAATAGCTTGCTGATAACCCAGCCACTTCAGTGCCGGGGGAGTCTCTTTCGACTCCGAAGACTTCCCGGGGTTCTGGGCCCGGTTCAGCGCCGTACCGCCCAGCAACTCAGATCCGAGATAAAAACGACCGTCGTCCGCCTGAGTTAAAGGCACCTTCACGCCATCAACTTCAATACGCTTGAATACCGGCATGAAATAGAAAGCCGAGGCACTGATATCTAACTCAGCTTCAATGCGGCGGACCTGAATCTGCGCATCGTCTGGACCAACGCCAATATTCTCGAGCCGGACAACTGGCGACAGAAGATTCCAGCCACCTTTTAACTGGCTGATTGCAACAGGCAAGCCCAGCTGCTCTTGAAGAAAAGCCTCAAGTTCGGGTTTCTGGGTTTCGATCAAGGGAATGAGCTGACGCCCCAGACTGGTATAGAAAGCCAGCAGCACTGTCGCCACTACCAGCGTAATCCATACCTGAGTCCAGATTGAGCGCAGCATCAGAAAAGCCTTTACTGAAGAATGATGTCGTACTGGTCCTGAGTGTACTGGTTTTCGACCTGCAGTTTGATCGCTTTGCCAATAAATGCCTCAAGATCAGCCAGTCCGTGACTGTCTTCATCCAATAAACGGTCAACTACCTGCTGGCTCGCCAGTACCAGATAGGTTTCCGCTTCGTATGCACGCTCTTCACGCAGAATTTCACGGAAGATTTCGTAGCAGACGGTTTCTGCGGTTTTTACTACGCCACGTCCCTGACAGGCGTTACAGGTTTCCATCACCATATGCTCTAGTGACTCACGTGTGCGCTTACGCGTCATCTCCACCAGCCCCAGCTCAGACACACCGCTGATCTTGGTCTTGGTGTGATCTTTCTCGAGAACCTTCTCCAACATGCGTAGTACCTGACGCTGATGCTCAGGGTCTGCCATATCGATAAAGTCGAGGATGATAATACCACCCAGGTTGCGCAGCCTTACCTGACGACCGATCGCCGTGGCGGCCTCAAGATTGGTTTTGAAGATGGTTTCTTCCAGATTACGACGACCGACAAAACCACCGGTGTTTACGTCGATGGTGGTCATCGCCTCGGTCTGATCAATCACAAGGTAGCCACCGGATTTCAGTGGTACCTTACGCTCCAGCGCGCGCTGAATTTCGTCTTCAACGCTGTACAGTTCAAAGATTGGGCGTGGCCCAGGATACGACTCGATCTTCTCAGCAACTTCTGGAACATACTGCGAACAGAAGTGCTCTATTTTCTGGAACGTCTCGCGGGAGTCGATCAGAATCTTACTCGTTTCTGGGCGCGACAGATCACGGATGGTTCGTAGCGACAGTGGCAGCTCGTCATAAACGAGGCTCGGCTTTTTGTTCTCTTTGATACGCTCCTCGAGCTTCCGCCACAGACGGCGCAGGTAGCGGGTATCGGCAACGATTTCGTCTTCGCCAACGCCTTCAGCCGCAGTGCGCAGAATGAAACCGGCTTCACCGGTGAGGCCCTCTGCCTCCATGCAGTCCATCACCAGCTGCTTCAGACGATCGCGCTCGGCGTTTTCTTCAATTTTCTGAGAAATACCCACATGCACAGAGCCCGGCATGTACACCAGATAACGCGAAGGTATCGACAGTTGTGTCGTCAGGCGCGCGCCCTTGGTACCAATCGGATCTTTGGTGACCTGAACAACTAACGCCTGCCCTTCATGTACCAGAGTGTTAATAGGCGTATTCGCATCACCATCACCGATTTCAGAGGCGTGAATGAATGCCGCACGTTCAAGGCCAATATCTACAAAGGCCGCCTGCATCCCCGGCAAAACCCGGACAACTTTGCCTTTGTAAATGTTGCCAACCAATCCACGATGGTTGGAACGCTCGATAAAAATTTCCTGCAGAACGCCGTTCTCCACTACCGCCACACGGGTTTCGGTAGGAGTCACATTCATCAATATTTCAGCATTTAGATTCATGATTAATCAGCCTGCCAGACAGGCACATCGAATTCTTTAAGTAGTTCGGCAGTTTCAGTCAGCGGTAAACCAACCACATTGCTGTAACTGCCCTGAATAGCCGCAACAAGAATTGCGCCTTTACCCTGAATACCATAGCTGCCTGCTTTATCGGCAGGTTCACCAGTGGCTACATAGGCGCGGATCTCATCATCAGACAAATCGCGGAACGTCACCTGAGTTGCCACGCTGATCACACGTTCACGCGTACCCTGTGACTGCCCCCGTACCTGACCATTTACAAGGGCAACAGCACTCAGCACCTCATGGGTCTGACCGGATAAACCCCGTAGTGTTTCTTCAGCATCCTGATTATTAACAGGTTTTCCGAGAATACGGTCACACCAGATAACACTGGTATCGGAACCCAGCACAACTTCACCCGGATAACGCGCGGCAATTACTCGTGCTTTTTCCAGCGCCATACGCTCAACGTAGGCAACTGCGCCCTCGTCGGGGAATGGTGTTTCATCAATATCAGCAGCTTCGATAGAAAAGCGCACACCGATCTGCTCTAAGAGCTCGCGCCGGCGCGGCGACTGAGATGCAAGAATCATCCGCGCTCCAGACGACGCAACGAGCGATAGCCGATTGCATACATCCACGGCCATAGAACAGCCGTCGTAATGGCCACTTCAAACAGCAGCACCGGAGTCGCATCCTCACGAAGTACAGCTACCGCCCAGTAATGCAGAATCTGCTCCGCCATCACCATCAGGAAGATAACGCCCGCCTGCTGCAAAACGTTAAACAGATACATACGACGGTAAAGCAGCTGCAACAGATACACATGCAGGGCAATTAACAGAACATGCAGACCTAACAGGCTGCCATGCTCGACATCGAGCATCAGCCCGACGGGCACCGCAACCCACAGCCCAAAGGCAGAGGGCGCATACAGCACAACGGCTGTAATGACCAGTATCACCCAGCTCGGCTGGAACCAACTGATCACCTCAGGTAATGGCAGATGCTCCATCGCAAAGGCCAGAAACAGCATAATCAATATGTAGACGACAGATTGAAGCTTCATTCTGCAGTCCCCCACAACTGCGCTGGAGGCACCCGGCCAGACTGATCCGTAAATACAAGTAATAAATGACGGCTACGATCCAGCTTTGCCGTTGGCTCGGCTTTCACGCTGGCAAAAGATTCACCCGGCTCATTCACAATACTGCTCACTGTAGCTACCGGATATCCCTTCGGATAGCGACCACCAAGGCCCGAACTCACCAGAATATCGCCAACTTTAATATCAGCGGTATTCGGTACATAAATCAGTTCCAGCTCATTCAAAGCACCCGTGCCAGTAGCAATTGCCCGCACACCGTTACGGTTAACCTGAACCGGCACCGCATGATTTGAATCGGCAATCATCAGAACTCGCGATGAGAACGGCAATACATCGATCACCTGCCCCAGAAGACCATGAGCATCCAGCACCGGCTGGCCGACAAACACGCCATCACTACCGCCTTTGTCGATAATAATCTGCTGTGTGTAAGGATCAGGATCAACGGCGGTAACGGAGGTCACCAATACTTTGTCATCCACCTGATCCGAGGCCGACAGCAGCTCTCGCAGTGACATATTTTCAGCCTCAAGTGAGGCCATACGCTGCGCTTTACGCTCAAGCACAAGATTGCGGGCGGCGAGAATTTTATTTTCTTTCAGAAGTTCGCGACGCAGCGAGGCATTCTCGCCCAGCCATTCGGCGACAGAAAGCGGGACAACCGCCGTTTTCTGAGCAGGAGCGACGGCATAACCGATGCCATAACGCACCGGCTCAAGCCACTGATATTCGTTATCCACCCACATCAGGACAAGACAAAATACAGCGATCAGAGCAACGCGCTGTCCCTGAAACGGTGGCATCTGAAACTGGGATTTAATGATGTCGCCTCATAAATCAGATAAACAGGCTCAACTATAACGCCTGTCGCGGGGCCATAAAAGAAAAAGGGGCCAACGGCCCCTTTCTGCTGATCAGCTGACTACTCGTTTTATTCTAGTGCCGCCATCGCCAGCTGCTGTTCTGTGGCAGTTTCAAGGAACTTACCACCACCGCGCGCCACACAGGTCAGCGGATCATCAGCAACAATCACTGGCAGACCGGTTTCTTCGCTCAGCAGTTTATCGAGATCACGCAGCAGTGCACCACCGCCGGTCAGAACCATACCGCGCTCCGCGACGTCAGAAGACAGTTCTGGTGGAGACTGCTCCAGAGCGCCTTTCACCGCCTGAACGATCTGCGCCAGAGATTCCTGCAGCGCTTCCAGAATTTCGTTTGAATTCAGGGTAAAGCTACGCGGAATACCTTCCGCCAGATTACGACCACGAACATCAATCTCACGCACTTCACCACCTGGGTAAGCCGTGCCGATTTCCTGTTTAATGCGTTCAGCTGTCGCTTCACCGATCAGGCTGCCGTAGTGCTTACGCACGTAGGCAACGATGGCTTCGTCGAAACGGTCACCACCGACCTTGATAGATTCAGCGTAAACCACGCCGCTCAGAGAAATGATGGCGATTTCAGTGGTACCACCACCGATATCAACAACCATAGAACCGCGAGCTTCATCCACAGGCAGACCAGCACCAATCGCCGCAGCCATTGGTTCGTAAATCAGATACGCTTTGCTTGCACCGGCATTAACAACAGAATCGCGAATCGCTCGACGCTCAACCTTAGTCGCCTGGAATGGTACGCACACAACCACGCGAGGGCTTGGTGGCATCAGGCTGCGCTCGTGAACCTGCTTGATAAACAGCTCGAGCATTTTTTCGGTCACTTCGAAGTCGGCAATAACACCATCCTTCAGAGGACGGATCGCCTGAATGTTACCTGGGGTACGACCCAGCATACGCTTCGCGTCGGCACCGACGGCTTGTACTGACTTACCATTTGGCTGAGTGCGGATAGCAACTACGGAAGGCTCATTCAGGACAATTCCCTTGTCTTTCATGTAAATCAGGGTGTTGGCAGTTCCCAGGTCAATCGACAGGTCGCTGGAAAACAGACCACGAAGCTTCTTAAACATCCACCGGATTCCCGTGTACAAATGGCAAAAAATTGCCGTAACTCTAGCAATGGCGGGGATTTAGGGCAAGAGACATTTGTGGTAGTCTCGCCTGCTTATTTAATTGTTCGTATTCATTGGAGTATACCCATGGCTCTGGATCAGGATCAGGTGCGCAAAATCGCCAGCCTGGCACGACTGCAGATTGAAGATGAGAAGGTGGCTGAATATCAGACCAACCTGACCAATATTCTCGATCTGGTTGATCAGCTTTCTGCCGCCGACACAGACGGCATTGCCCCTATGGCTCACCCGCTCGACGCCGTACAGCGCCTGCGTGCTGATGTTGTTACCGAAGAAAATCAGCGCGAGCACTTCCAGAAAATCGCTCCGGCGGTGGATCAGGGGCACTACCTCGTACCTAAAGTTGTTGAATAACAGCGCCAGGGTTCAGGAACAATTTCAGGAAAACCAGAATGCATAACAAAACAATTGCCGAGATTTCCCGTGACCTCGCAGCTGGCGAATATTCCAGCACCGAGATCACGACCGACCTGCTGAAGCGTATTAAAGACGTTGATGCCGACATCAACAGCTTTATCACCGTGACCGAAGAGCAGGCACTGGCCCAGGCCAAAGCCGCCGACGAACGTCGTGCCGCAGGCAACGCCGACGCCTGGACCGGTGTGCCAATGGCACACAAAGATATTTTCTGTACCGACGGCGTACTGACGACCTGTGGCTCAAAAATGCTGAGCAATTTCGTCGCGCCATATAACGCCACCGTGGTTGATAACTTCAATAACGTCGGCGCAGTCTCACTGGGTAAAACCAATATGGACGAATTCGCCATGGGTTCATCCAACGAGACCTCCTTCTACGGCCCGGTTAAAAACCCATGGGATAAAGACCGCGTACCAGGTGGTTCATCAGGTGGTTCTGCCGCTGCTGTCGCCGCACGTTTGGTACCGGGAGCAACAGCAACCGATACTGGTGGTTCAATCCGTCAGCCAGCCGCGCTGTGTGGTATTACCGGTCTGAAGCCAACCTATGGCCGTGTATCCCGTTGGGGCATGATCGCGTTTGCATCCAGCCTTGATCAGGCCGGTACTATGACCCGTACCGCCGAAGACTCAGCGATGATGATGAACGTCATGGCCAGCTTCGATAAAAAAGACTCCACCTGTGTTGAACGTGACGTACCGGATTACACCGCTACCCTGAACGACAGCATGGAAGGCATGACTATTGGTCTGCCAAAAGAATACTTCCGCGACGACATCAGCGCCGAAATGCAGCAGCAGGTGCGCAACGCCATCGCCGAATACGAAAAGATGGGCGCAAAAGTGAAAGAAATTTCACTGCCACACACCCACCTGTCAGTACCGGCTTATTACGTGGTTGCCCCAGCTGAATGTTCTGCCAACCTGTCGCGCATGGACGGCGTACGTTTTGGCTACCGCTGTGAAGATCCGAAAGACATCGAAGACCTCTACTGCCGCTCACGTGGCGAAGGCTTTGGCAACGAAGTGAAGCGCCGCATTATGATTGGTGCCTACGCTCTGTCAGCCGGTTTCTACGATGCTTACTACAAAAAAGCACAGCAGGTTCGCCGCCTGATCAAAAACGATTTTGTTGAAGCCTTTAAGGACGTCGACATCATCATGAGCCCGACCTCACCGACGCCAGCCTTTAAGTTCGGCGAAAAAGGTGATGATCCGGTTGCTATGTACCTCGAAGACATCTTCACCATCGCCACCAACCTTGCGGGTCTGCCAGGCATGTCTGTGCCTTGCGGTCAGGTAAACAACTTACCTGTCGGTCTGCAGCTGATTGGTAACTACTTCGACGAAGCCCGTCTGCTTAATGCTGGTCATAAATTCCAGCAGGCAACCGACTGGCACCTGAAAGCTCCGGCTGGCATTTAAGAGGTAACACGAGATGGAATGGGAAGTTGTTATCGGCCTTGAGATTCACGCTCAGCTGGCCACCAAATCAAAAATCTTTTCTGGCGCATCGACTCAGTACGGTGCCGACGCCAACACCCAGGCGTGTGCCGTCGACCTCGGCCTACCGGGCGTACTGCCAGTATTTAACGAAGAAGCCCTGCGCATGGCCGTAAAATTCGGCCTCGCCATTGATGCCGAAATCGGCCTGAAAAGCGTCTTCGACCGTAAAAACTATTTCTACCCGGATTCACCAAAGGGTTATCAGACCACCCAGCTGCACCACCCAACGGTCGGCAAAGGTCACATCGAGATCGAACTCGACAACGGTGAAACCAAACGTATTAACGTCACCCGTGCGCACCTCGAAGAAGACGCCGGTAAATCTGTGCACGAAGGCTTTAACGGCATGTCCGGTATCGACCTTAACCGTGCCGGTACACCGCTGATCGAAATCGTATCTGAGCCAGAACTGCGCACCGCAAAAGAAGCTGCGGCTTACTTTAAAAAGATGCACAGCATCGTGACCTATCTGGGTATCTGTGACGGCGACCTGTCGCAGGGCTCAATGCGTTGTGACTGCAACGTCTCACTGCGCCCGAAAGGCCAGGAAGAATTCGGTACCCGTACCGAAATTAAAAACGTAAACAGCTTCCGTAACGTAGAGCGCGCAATTAACGCCGAAATCGAACGTCAGATGGATATCCTCGACGACGGCGGCGTAATTCTGCAGGAAACCCGTTTATACGACGCAGACAAAAACGAAACCCGCGCCATGCGCTCAAAAGAAGTAGAGAACGACTACCGCTACTTCCCATGCCCGGATCTACTGCCAGTCATCATCGACGACAATTACGTTGAAGATGTGCGCAAAACCCTGCCAGAACTGCCAGACAGCAAACGCGCACGCTTCGTGAAAGACCACGGCCTGTCAGCGACTGACGCCGCCGTACTGGCCTCCAGCCGTGAGCTGGCACACTAC
>JAYNJA010000042.1:0-10054 GCA_038109705.1 Thalassolituus sp.
TTAAACGGGAAATACAGCTGAGTTTTTCTTCGTCGTTGTAAATCCGGATTTCCCACACCTGGGAAGTCCGGCCACGATGCACAAGAGTTGCGATGCCTGTCAGCACGCCCGAACGCACTCCACGCAGATGGTTAGCGTTAATTTCCTGCCCCACCGCATATTCTTTTGAATTATCCAGACACAGATTCGCAGCCATGCTGCCCAGCGTTTCGGCGAACAGTACGTTAGCACCGCCGTGTACCAGTCCAATCGGCTGAAAGGTTCTCGGGTCAGCCGGCATGGTGCCTTTAACCCAGTCATCGCCCACTTCGGTAATCTCAATGCCCAGATTTGAGCAGGCGGTGTTTTCCATCGCTTTGTTCGCGGCTGGGATGTCAGGGGTAGAGAACCAGATGCTCATATAAAATCCTGTCGAAATGCTTTATTCAGTCTTACCGGCAAACCGGTCGGTTGCACGGATCAGCTGATCAAGAATACCGGGCTCAGAAACCGCGTGACCAGCCCGCTCAATGATATGCAGTGTTGCATCAGGCCACGCTTTCGACAGTTCCCAGGCGTATTTTAATGGGCAGGGCATATCGTAACGGCCATGAACGATGGCACCCGGAATGCCTGCAAGCTTATGGGCATCGCGCAGCAACTGACCTTCTTCCAGCCAGCCAGCGTTCATAAAAAAGTGGTTCTCGATACGGGCAAAGGCGAGGGCAAAATGATCGCCGCCGAAGTCATCGACAAGATCAGCGTCGTGCTCGATGGTAATGGTCGAGGCCTCCCACTGACTCCAGGCTTTGGCGCCGACGAGTTTTTCGGCCTCATCTGAGCCCGTCAGGCGCTTGTGATAGGCCGCCATCAGGTTGTCGCGCTCTGACTCCGGAATCGGTGCCGTGAACAACTCCCAGCGATCCGGGAACATCTCAGACACCCCGTACTGGTAATACCAGTTCAGCTCCGCCTTGGTGAGGGTATACACACCACGTACGATCAGTTCACTGACGTGCTGCGGATAAGTCTCGCTGTAGGCCAGCGCCAGCGTCGAGCCCCACGACCCACCAAACACCTGCCACTGATCCACACCACACATTTCACGCAGGCGCTCAATATCAGCCACCAGATCCCACGTAGAGTTATTTTCTAAACAGGCGTGAGGCAGTGAGCGCCCACAACCACGCTGATCAAACAACAGAACATCATACAGCGCCGGATCAAACAGACGACGATGATCAGCTGTGCAGCCACCGCCCGGCCCGCCATGCAGAAAAACGGCGGGTTTTGCGCCAGGTGTACCGACCCGCTCCCAGTAAACAGAATGACCGTCGCCGGTATCCATCATCCCGCTTGCGTAGGGGGCAATCGCCGGGTAGAGCGTACGTAGTGTATCTGTCGTCATGAATTTTCCATGTATTTTTGAAAAGTGATCGTCACTTTAACATCTGGTCATATGTGGCCAAGTCGTGACCGGAATTACCCGGAGCTGGCTGGTACAGACCTTAAGTATGTAACCGCAAGCGCCAACCTTCCACTCTGAGCTTTGTTTCACATTTTAGTGCCCGTAATCTGGGATTCCGCAAAAGGTGTGCTGTCAGATCAGAACGCTGATACGCAGACAGGATGTCGCGGCCTTCTGACGGAAAAATAACAATAAAACAATGCAAGGTGCGAATATGAAAACTACTCCACGCTGGAAGCAGGGGTTGCTGGCGTCAGTTATCAGTGCAGGTATGGCAACATCCATGACTGCTCAGGCAGATGTAACCGGGCCCGGTACTCTGAACGGCGACTTATGGCAGTCTTCCGCAGAATTTTTTCTGAGCTTTTCTTTTGCGGCAAACGCCATTAACAATGCCAACAACATCCGTCCATTTCTGGTTCCTCAGGCGAAGTCTCACGGCCTGACCACCTTCCGCGACCAGACAATCAACTTTGATTTCCGCGCAAAACATCTGGATGCCGACGGCAACATTGATAACAACCTGAGTTGGTCTGTTACTGGTATGCCGATGCACGGCACACTGGCCGGTACTCCGCCAAATATGACCTATACCCCTGATGCGGGTTACACCGGTTTTGACCGCGTCGTATTTAAAGTTGATGACGGGGCTGATGGCAGCACGGAAGGCACCATTGATATTAAAGTGCTGGGCTCCTATACCAACTTTGAAAGTGGGCAAGTGCGTCCTCTGGCGCTGAACTCCGACAATACCCGTCTGTACGCGCTGAATACCCCAGACGGAAAACTGGAAATATTCGATGTATCCGGCAGCACCCCAGTGTTAATGCACTCTGTTGCTGTGGGTCTCGAGCCTGTCGCTATCGCGTTGCGTAACGATAATGAAGCCTGGATTGTAAATACCCTCTCGGACAACATCAGTGTGGTTAACATCGGCGCAGAAACGCCGCATATCACACGCACCCTGCATGTCGGTGATGAACCGCAGGACATCGTCTTCGGTGGCCCGGATCGCAATCGCGCGTTCGTCACTACCGCGCACCGTGGTCAGCATTCACCGTCTGACCTTGATGCCATGACGCCGGGTACAGACCGTGCCGATGTCTGGGTTTTTGACGCCACTTCAAACCACAACGAACCTGAAAAAGTAATTTCTCTCTTCGGTATGGCACCACGTGCCTTAGCCGTCACACCAGATGGCTCGAAGGTATATGCCGCGATTTATAAATCCGGTAACCAGACCACCATCGCCGCCCATAACTATCGCCTCTGGGGGCCTACCAGCACCATTAACGGTAAGCCTGGGCCAACCACTGACGCAGGCGGTGTTGAAGCGCCGAACTCTGGCGTCATGGTGAAATACGATGGCGAAGACTGGCGTGACCAGTACGGTACCAACTGGAACCGTCAGATCTATTTTGATCTGCCTGACTACGACGTGTTCGAAATTGATGCAATGGCAGCGACGCCAGCCTGGACCAAGCGTCATTCTGGTGTAGGTAATGCTCTGTTCAACATGACGGTGAACCCGGCCAACGGCAAAGTGTATGTATCCAATATGGATGCGCGTAACGAGCTGAAATTCGAAGGTCACGGTGACCGCAGCGATATTCAGACGCTACGTGGCCGTTTTATTAAAAACCAGATTACCGTGATCAATAACGACGTGGTGACGCCGCGCGAACTGAATACTCACCTTGATGATTCCCGCCCGGACGGCTCTGCCGATGACAACGCGCGTTCGTTGTCTATGCCGCTCCAAATGGTTATGGATAGCGCCGGTGAAACACTTTACGTTGCTGCCTACGGCTCCTCTAAAGTCGGTATTTTTAATGCCGCTGAATTAGAAAACGGCAACTTCACCACCTCTGAAGCTAACCACATTGAAGTTTCTGGTGGCGGCCCTGCAGGTCTCGCAATTGATGAAAGCCGTGACCGCATGTACGTGCTGACTCGCTTTAATAACTCGGTTGCTGTTGTGGACCTGAACACCCGCGCAGAAATCGCCAGCGTCGAAATGTACAACCCGGAACCAGACTTTATTACCGAAGGTCGTCCGTTCCTGTATGACGCACGCTTCAGTTCAGGTCGCGGTGATGCATCTTGTGGTTCGTGCCACCTGTTCGGTGATATGGACGGCATTGCCTGGGAACTCGGTAACCCAGACGGTAACTGGACAGAAAACCCGCGTGACTACGCTGATGCATTCGTAAAAATGAACGCTCTGCGTGTACACCACCCACTGAAAGGCCCAATGCTGACCCAGTCATTTAAAGGTCTGGAATTTCAGGGCCCACAGCACTGGCGTGGTGACCGTACCGGTGCCTATCGTGTAAACGGTGAATCACTGGAAAAAGCGGCATTTAAAGAATTCCGTGGTGCATTTACTGAGCTGCTTGGCCGTCATGCTCAGCCAACCGAAGACGAAATGAATAAGTTCGCCGATTTCGTACTGCAGCTGCGTTATCCGCCAAATCCAAACCGGAATCTGGATGACACCCTGACGCCTAAAGCACAGGCCGGTGCTGACGTGTATTTCAACGAGAAAACCACGGGCTTCACATCGAAAGATGACATCGCCAAGCAGACCTGTAACCACTGTCACGAAGTGGAAATGGACATCGAGCGTTTTGGTACCAACACTCTGATGAGCTTCGAAGGCACTGAAAACCCGCAGGACTTTAAAGTGCCGCACCTGCGTAACGTCTACACCCGCGTTGGTATGTTTGGTCAGACTTTCCGCGAGGAAACCTCAACCAGTAAACACATGGGTGATCAGGTTACCGGTTATGGCCTCTCACACGACGGCGCCGTCGATACCATGGAAACCTTCCTGACGGTATCCGTGTTCCATGTTCAGCCAGAAGACGTCGGCCCGGTATTTGAGTTCGTTACTCAGGTGCCTACTGGTCTGGCTCCGGTCGTTGGTCAGCAGGTAACTCTGACACCTTCGCAGCAGGGCGATCAGGGACTGATTGATCTCATGATTTCTCAGGCGCAACTGCACCTGCAGGCCGGTGGCCCGAACAAGCAGCAATGTGACCTGACAGTTCAGGGCACCGTTGACGGCGAACAGCGCGGCTGGCTGATGCAGGATAACGGCGAGTTTATTGCCGACGACGGCGACGTGATTGCTGAAGCTGATCTGCGCGCGATGAGCACCGAAATGGGCAACAGCCTGACTTACTACTGTGCTCCTCCGGGCAGTGGTACTCGTGTCGCCCTCGACCGTGACGAAGACGGCACCTTCAACATGGACGATGCCGTACTGATGGGCCGTGCGCCGACCAGCATTCAGCCGATGGATCCGTACGCGGCTCCAGAACAGGATGTCATGGTACCGGCAGAAGGTAATGGTTATGACCGCGAAGCTGCGCAGAAGCGCAAAGACCGCTTCCCGGACTTCAACTATTACTGGCCTTTTGGCTCATAAAATCTGAACTTATTCAGGTAAATAAAAAACCGCCCGATTGGGCGGTTTTTTATTGCCGGGTGTTTCCTGGCATTAATGGTTGACCCATCAGGAAAGCGTGTATACATTTGTATGCAAGACAGCAGAAAGCCTATCGATGATCAGTAAAAGCCAGTCAATCAGTGTGCGCCTCTCGGAAGAGGACTACGCCTATCTGATGGAAATCCGTCAGAACGGCGCCGTCACACAAAGCGAAAAAGTTCGCGAACTGATCTCTATGGCCCGGGAATCTGTAGGCACGGAAAGCTACGCTCGCGCATTTATCAGCGCCTCCGATACACTCGCACCAGTGCGCGCGCGGCTTCATGAACAGCATAATCAACGTAGTGCCGTTATCGATAGCTGTCTCGACTTCCTGACGGACAGTGCAGCCCTGCTGCAGTCTCATCAACAGAACTTTGCCCCTGAAGCACTGGAAAAAGGTCTTATTACCGCTTCCAGTGACCTTATTCGCCGTCTGCTGCCTCTGATTATTCAGGGCACCGGCGGGCATATGATCACACCGGCCGACAGCATTCCTCAGCGGAGTGCACTGGTCAGTGATCTTCAACGGCTAATTGCCGCGACAACCAAGGAGTAAGCTATGACTGAAGGACTATTGACCCGCATCGGTCGCCTGATTTCTGCATCTGCCAACACCATCGTCGACAGTCTCGAAAATGCAGCCCCGACCATGGTAATGGAAGAGGCTATTCGTGAAATCGATCAGGCAATTGATGATGTACGTACACAGCTTGGCAAGGCTGAAGCAGCACGTTATCTGAGCACAAAAAGCCTGAATACCGAAAACAGCCGACACGCTGAGCTGCAGGCACAGATTGAAATCGCGGTAAAAGAAAAGCGCGATGATCTGGCGGAAGCCGCGATATCCCGTCAGATGGATATCGAAGCCATGATTCCGGTGATCGAAAAGAGCATTGCCGACAGCGATGCCGAAATTCTGGAACTGAACAGCTACATCCAGGCACTGCAGGCCAAAAAGCGTGAAATGCAGGAAGCCCTGAACAGCTTTATTAAAGCCGCCGAACATCATGCTGGAAGCAGCGACAATGCCTCTGCAACCAGCCGCGATGTCGCCGGTGACGTCGACAAAGCGACGGCTGCATTTAACCGGGTAATGAATAAGGCTGGCGCGCCGGGTATTACACACTCAGATGATGGGAAACTGGCTGAGCTCGAACAGTTAGCTCGTAACAACCGTATTCAGGAACGTCTGGCACGGATGAAATCTGACGCGGAGAACTGATGGACTTTTTCTTTGCCACAGAAAATCTGCCCTTTGCCGTCGCGCTTCTAGTAGTACTGTTTATTGCCATTCTCGAAGGCGTACTGGTGCTGATTGGCGCAGGTTTTTCTGAGTTTCTCGAAGGCCTGATGCCCGATCTGGAACTGGATGCCGATATCGCCACGCCAAACGCTGTCAGCCGTTTGCTGGCCTGGCTACGAGTGGGGCAGGTTCCAATACTGATACTGTTGATTATTTTTCTTACAGCATTCGGCATCAGCGGCTTTACTCTGCAGCATCTGTTATCCGGGGCAATCGGTTGGATGCTTCCGGCATTGATCGCTGCGATTCCTGCATTTTTCGTGGCTTTGCCAGTAACACGACTGTCGGGCGGAATCCTCGGTAAATGGGTCATCAAAGATGAAACGCAGGCTATTAACAGCACTGACTTTATCGGGCAGGTCGTCACCATTACATTGGGAACGTCCGCACCAGGCAGTGCCGCAGAAGCAAGGTTCAGAGATAAATTCGGTACCACGCATTATCTGATGGTAGAGCCAGATACCGACGAGATGTTTGCGCAAGGGCAACAATTACTGCTGGTAAGACAGCAGGGTAGTATTTTTTTCGGAATTGCCGCAGGCAATACTAATTTAACAGACTGATATCCAGTATCGGATAGTCAGGGAACAACGCCATCAAGGAGCTTTAACTATGGCATTTGCAATTTTTATCAGCGTCGCTCTAATCATCGCATTACTGGTGATTGGCCTGGTCTTTTCCTCATTGTATACGCGCTCATCAAAAGAGCGTTCGTTTGTCCGTACCGGTATGGGCGGCCAGAAAATCATTATGAACGGTGGTGCTATCGTACTTCCCGTTCTGCATGAAATTATTCCGGTGAATATGAACACCCTTCGCCTCGCAGTTTCCCGCAAAGAACAGCAGGCATTGATTACCAAAGATCGCATGCGTGTCGACGTACTCGCAGAGTTCTACCTGCGTGTAAAACCGGATGCAGATGCGATCGCCAACGCAGCTCAGACTCTGGGTACCCGCACGCTGGACCCTAATGAGCTGAAAGAAATGATCGAAGGTAAGTTCGTTGACGCATTACGTTCTGTTGCTGCAGAAATGGAAATGGCAGAACTGCACGAACAGCGCAGTCAGTTCGTTCAGAAAGTACAGCAGGTAGTAAGTGAAGACCTGCTGAAAAACGGTCTGGAACTGGAATCTGTATCGCTGACAGGCCTCGATCAGACTCCTCGTGAGTTCTTCTCTCCGGATAACGTATTCGACGCCGAAGGTCTTGCTCGCATGACCCGTTCTATCGAAGCACGTCGTAAAGAGGTGAATGAGGTTGAGCAGGAAACCCGGGTTATGATCGAGCAGAAAAACCTCGAAGCCGAACGTCAGCGTCTGGAAATTTCCAGGGAAACCCGCTATGCCCAGATGGATCAGGAACGTGAAATTGCTACTCGCGAAGCCGAGCAGCAATCCAGTATTGCTAAAGAACGTGCAGATCAGCAGCGTGCAGCGAAACAGGCTGAAATTATCGCCGACCGCGAGGTCGACGAATCCCGAATCGCAGCCGAACAGGCAACGCGCTTGCTCGAAATTGAAAAAGAGCGTCGCCTGCGCGAACAGGAGATTGAACGCGAGCGCGTACTTGAAGAGCGCGAAATTGCGAAACAGAAACTGCTGGAAATCGCCGAGCAGGATCGAGCTATTGCCGTTGCTGAGAAATCTAAAGAACAGTCACTGGCCGATAAACAGGCAAACGAAGCACGAGCTGAAGCAGCGACAGCGGAAGAAAAAGTTATCACTGCGAAACAGGTTGAAGCCGCTGAGCGTGATAAAGCTATCGAGCTGATTGAAGCGTCTAAAGAAGCCGAACGTCAGGCAACCACAGTTCGTATTGCTGCAGAGGCTGAAAAACTCGCAGCAGAAGATAAAGCCGAAGCACTTCGTATGCAGGCCAACGCAGAAGCGGATGCCATTCGCATTAAAGTCGATGCGGACCGCGAAAAATACGCGGTGGATGCAGAAGGTCAGCGCCTGATGAACGAAGCCCTGAACAGCCTGAGCGAAGCTCAGATTGCCTTGAAGCGAGTTCTCAGCTTGCACGAAAATCTGCCATCAATTATCCGTGAAAGCGTTAAGCCACTGGAGAGCATCGAAGGTATGAAAATTGTTTCGATTGATGGCCTGGGTAAGATGGGTGACATCAACGGCAATGGTATTATGCACAGTGATGCCCAGACCAGCGGTCAGAGCCTGCCAGAGTCACTGGTTAACAGTGCTCTGAAGCATCGCGCCATGGCACCATTGGTCGATTCCCTGCTGAAAGAAGCCGGCGTTAAAGACCTCACCGCAGATCTGGCTGACTAATACCAGATACAAAAAAAACCGCCCGATTGGGCGGTTTTTCTATTTTATACGCACGAAGTTCTCTCAGAAAACAACATTGATATTCACAGAGCCTACCGCGGTTTCAGTATTGGTGTCACTACCCTGAATACTGAAGTTTGCCTGAAAACCATTATCTGTTTCTTCTGAGATATTAAGCACCAGGTCGTCCGGGACATCCTCAGCACGATGAATTAACGAATTAATCTCGTCGTTAAAGTACACGTCGAGAGCAGTAAAAGGATAACTGGTATCGCTTATCTGCAGAACCGCATCTTTTTCACCCGTTGTTGCCAGAGCAATCTTGTAGCCAGTGCCATCAGGCGCATCATCTTCTTTTTCGAGATGGTGAATGGCAGCACAGAAGATATTCTGATTTGTAACCGGGTCATCGACAGACTCCCAGTCCCATTGCATCGTCCCTACTACGCCGGTTGCTTCGCGCAGACGGATGTACTCAATCCGTGTGGTCAGGCTTACACCTGTTGCCACTGGTTCGTCGAGAATTGTCTGCGTGAGCACGTTATCGCTATCACGGTTAAACGTGCCTAAGCCGACCGTAGCAACATTAGAGCTTGAGAACGAACGGATATCGATAAAGCCCCCGGCATTGCAGGAAGCCATTTCGTATCCGCTATCAGAATCTGAACCATCGCGAATAACCAGAAATTCCAGACGACTTTCATAGCGTTTGTAGTCGTAACCTGACGAATTAGCGTCGGTATATATCAATTCACGAACACCAACCCAAGTGCCTTTTAATTCGCTGGTTGGCAGTAACTCTGACGCTTCGCGATACGGTTCCAGAGAAAATTCTTCAAGATTCTGAGGATAATAACGAGGATCGGTATTTTTAATACCATCACTCGATGAGCTGCAGCCTGCAAGTAAAGAGACTGCAGTAGCCAGAGATATTGTTGTTATTTTTTTCATAAAGCCTCCGGCTATTTATTATTTTTCGCGAATTTAATTACGCTGCCTGGCGGATTGCTTCGGCGTAAGCTTCGCCTTGAGTGTGGCCAGAAATAGTTTCCAGAATAGTTTCACCGGCGGCATTCTTTGCATCCAGCTTATGGCCTTCTGCTGCGAACAGTTTAATAAATTCCGCAAAGGTCTCTGGCACCATGTGGCGGTAGGCACGGATTACGGCGATGTAGTCGGCGTCTGAACCGTCGTAGCTTTCGGCAACCAGAAATTCACGCAGCTGCGCTTCTGTCCACTCACCACCAAATACTTTTTCTTTGTCTTTCTTTTGCATTTTCACTCTCCTAAATACATTTGGTGTAGCTAGCCTGATGGGGTTCGCTGGCCCTCTGTGCCATGGATGGCACAGCGGAGCCCCCATGGATGGGTTCACGGCGAGCCAGAGAACCCCTTCAGACTAACTGCACATAATCTCAAACTTTCCGGAACATCAGGTCCCAGACACCGTGCCCTTTGTTCTCGCCACGTTTTTCAAACTTGGTATATGGGCGATGTTCCGGGCGCGGTACATATTCAT
>JAYNJA010000042.1:10076-10358 GCA_038109705.1 Thalassolituus sp.
AGTCTGCACGATACGACGCTTATGGTGCTTTTTCTTGTGCCACGGGTCCGGGAAGACCAGCTGTACCGTATCAATGCTGTTATCCGGAATCAGCTTCAGCACTTCAATCGCGTCATCTTTATACGTACGCAGGTTTGTGATGCCCGCCTGCTCTGCCAGATGCAGCAGTGAACCGACGCCTGGCAGGTGTACTTCAACACCGATAAAGTCTTTTTCTGGTGCGGCTTCCGCCATTTTCACCAATGACTGCCCCATACCATAGCCGATTTCCAATACGACATG
>JAYNJA010000042.1:10368-14628 GCA_038109705.1 Thalassolituus sp.
GAGGGTCAATCGGACCATCGCTCAGCTCCATACCCATGGTTGGCCACTGACGCTCAAGACCGCCTTCCTGACCTTTGGTCAAACGACCAGCACGGATAACGAAGCTTTTAATACCACGGCGGTACTGCGGCTTTTCCGTGTTGTCTGCACTGTCAGTATTTTCGACAGCATCGGTTTTATGTTCGTGTTCTGACACGTTACTTACCTGTTTGTTCGTACCCGGCTTAAACACCAGATCACTTAGATTCAGATTACTGCTCAGCAGAATTCGGAGAAGTAGTACTCTGGCACTCAGATTCCGGCAGGCGGAACGCAGCCAGAATCAGGAACGACCAACCAATCAGCCAGGCAACTCCACCAAAAGGAGTAATGACCCCCAGCGCTCGCTCGCCTGTTATGGCCATTGCGTAAAGGCTGCCGCTGAACAGAATGGTACCCAGCAGCATCATCAGAGATGAACGTCTGATCCAGCTTGCCGGGCGTACATATAGCCAGGCCGACATCGCCAGCAGCACGACAGCGTGCATCAGATGGTACTGCACTCCGGTCTGGTAGGCCGCCATCAACTCTGGCGCGATCACGTCTTTCAGGCCATGAGCACCAAAAGCTCCGAAGGCAACTCCCGTAAAGCCTGCAATCGCTGCACAGTTCAGGCAGGTTTTCGCCTTCATAACTACTCCGCAAAAAGTCGCCATTATAAAGCACTGAGGCCTCAGGTCACAGCATTGAACCAGTAAGGACACCATAGGCCAATCTGACGCACCACGACCATTTGTGACGCAGTCCGTGTATCCCTGAGGGCCAGTGTGAAATGTGACTATGGTCACATCTCTCGACCTTCCATAGTCTGAAGGTCGGTGCTGCCACCAGCAGACACCCAATAACTATAAAAATACTCTTTCTGGTGCGAATGTATGACTAACAAAAACAGAATCCGCAAGCTGGCGTTGGCCACCGCGTGCGGAGCGGGGCTTCTTGCGTCCGCAACTAACCTGCAGGCGAGCGTTGAGGGGTACGCGACCAAGAATGGTGATGCCTGGCAGGGGAGCCTCGAACAGGTTCTGAAGCTGCAGTTCGTTGCTGATTTTATTGGAGAACGGGCACACATCACGCCGTTTCTGGTTCCACAGGCGAAGTCCTACGGCATTACGACCTTCCGGGATCAGGGGATCGACCTCGATTTCCGGGCGAAACATGTCACGCCTGAAGGCGAGCCGGACAACAACCTGAGCTGGAGCATCGTACAGGCGCCACTGCATGGCCGCATCGAAGGCACGGCACCTAACGTGCGTTATATTCCGGATGCTGGTTACACCGGCTACGACCGTGTCGTCTTCAGTGTCAGCGATAACCTGGATGGCAGTACCGAAGGCACCATCGACATTAAAGTTCAGGGCTCGTACACCAACTTCGAATCTGGTCAGGTACGCCCGCTGGTACTGAACTCTGACAACACCCGCCTGTACGCATTGAACACGCCAGACGGCAAACTCGAAATTTTTGACGTCAGCGGCGATACGCCAGTACTGATGCACAGCGTGCCTGTCGGCCTTGAACCGGTAGCGATAGCACTGCGCAACGACAACGAAGCCTGGGTGGTAAACCACCTGTCGGATAACGTCAGTATCATTAAGCTGAACGCTGACCTGCCGTACGTGAAAGAAACCCTGCATGTCGGCGATGAACCACAGGACATCGTCTTCGCGGGTCGCAATAACGCCCGTGCCTTTGTGACCACAGCACATCGAGGACAGCATTCACCCTCTGAGCTGAATGCCATGACACCGGGCACCGATCGCGCCGATGTGTGGGTATTTGATGCCGCCGATGCCGACATGGAAAAGGTCATTACCCTGTTTGGTATGGCACCTCGTGGCTTAGCAGTCACTCCTGACGGCGAAACCGTTTATGCCGCGATCTATAAATCCGGTAACCAGACCACGACGGCGGCCCACAACTACCGTGTCTGGGGTGCGACGAGTACCCTTAACGGCAAGCCGGGCCCGAATACCGATGCCGATGGCATTGTTGCACCGAATACCGGTGTGATCGTGAAGTACGACGGCGAACACTGGCGCGATGTTTATGGTACCCGCTGGGATCATCAGATCTACTTCGAGCTGCCTGACTACGACGTGTTTAAAATCGACGCCACCGCCGCTGATCCAAAAGCTGTGGGTGAATACACAGGTGTGGGTAATGCCCTGTTTAACATGGCGGTTAACCCGGTTAACGGCGCGGTGTATGTGAGTAATATGGACGCCCGCAACGAGCTGCAATACGAAGGTCACGGCCATCGTAGCGATAAGCAGACACTGCGCGGACGCTTTATCAAAAATCAGATCACCGTGATTAAAGACGGTGACGTGACACCGCGCGATCTGAACACGCACCTGAGAGACAGTAACCCGGATGGTTCACCGTCTGAGAATGCCCGCTCACTGGCCATGCCGCTGGAAATGGTCGTGGATAGCGCCGGTGAAAACCTCTACGTCGCGGCATATAGCTCGTCGAAGATTGGTATCTTCAACACCCGCGAACTGGAAAACGGTAGCTTTACTCCGTCTGAGGCGAACCATATTGAAGTCTCTGGCGGCGGCCCTGCGGGCATCGCGCTGGATGAAGCCCGTGATCGTATGTACGTGCTGACGCGCTTTAATAACTCAGTCGCTGTGATTGATCTGAATGAGCGTCGCGAAACCCAGAGCGTTGCTATGTACAACCCAGAGCCGGACTTTATTACCGAGGGTCGTCCATTCCTCTACGACGCGCGCTTCAGCTCAGGCCGTGGCGATGCTTCGTGTGGCTCCTGCCACCTGTTCGGTGATATGGATGGCATCGCCTGGGAACTGGGCAATCCGGATGGTGTTACCACCGAGAACCCGCGCGGCTATGTGAACTTCTTTATGGAGATGAACGCATTACCGGTGCACCACCCATTAAAGGGGCCAATGATCACACAGTCGCTGCGTGGCATGGATTTTCAGGGGCCCCAGCATTGGCGTGGCGACCGTACCGGTGCGTATCGGGTTGACGGAGAATCACTGGAACACGCGGCCTTTAAAGAGTTCCGCGGAGCCTTCACCGAGCTGCTGGGCCGGGCCGAAATGCCAACTGAAGACGAACTGAACAAGTTCGCTGACTTCGTGCTGCAGATGCGTTATCCACCAAACCCGAACCGTAACCTCGACGACACCCTGACTCCAGATGCGGAGTTTGGCGCCAACATCTACTTCAACCAGAAAACCACTGGTTTTGAAGCAGAGAACACGGGCAACGTCGCCATGATTACCTGTAACGACTGCCACCAGGTAGACCCGGAGATCGAACGCTTCGGTTCATCGACACTGATGAGCTTTGAAGGCACAGAAACGACTCAGGACATGAAGGTCGCGCACCTGCGTAACGTCTACACCCGTGTCGGCATGTATGGCCTGAAGCTGCGTGAGAACACGTCCACTGCGAAGGGCATGGGCCCTCAGGTCACAGGCTTCGGACTGTCACATGACGGCGCAATTGATACGCTGGAGAACTTCCTGTCGCTGAATGTATTCCACGTCGATACGCCGGATATTCCGGAAGTGATGGAATTCGTGACTCAGATGCCAACCGGTTTAGCGCCAATTGTCGGCCAGCAGGCGACCTTCAATCTGACTTCCCAGTCAGACGCTGCTCTGGTTGAACTGATGATGGAGCAGGCGCTGGCGCACACTACTGACAGCAGCATCCGCAAGCAGAAGTGCGATCTGATTGCTAATGGCGTAGTCAGTGGTGAATCGCAGGCATGGCGCTTCGCGTCTGGCGGAGCGAATGCCGGCCAGTTCGTGGATATGAATGGCGATACGGCCAGCTTCAACCGTCTGCGCTGGATCAGTCTGATGCCGGGTAACAGCATCACATTCACCTGTGCGGCACCGGGTACCGGTGAGCGTCTGGCCTTCGACCGCGACGAAGACGGCATCTACAACATCGCTGACAGCACCACCGCAGGACGTGCCGACACCTCGGTACAGGCGCCTGACCCGAACGCCGAGCCTGAACAGGTGGGGCGCGCGAAAGGGGCCTTCTGGCGTGAAGAATCCCAGAAAAACAGCGGAATCTTCCCGGATTTCGACAATTTCTGGGCGTTTGATTTCTTTAACTAACCCCTCCACTCCCTTCTACAGAGAGGGAGCGGATATAAAGATGATTGGGCCTATTTAAGTCGATTGGGCCACGACAAAAGTGATAGGGGTAAGAGCGAGGTAAGCGTATGCGCCA
>JAYNJA010000042.1:14728-16219 GCA_038109705.1 Thalassolituus sp.
CGATTGGGCCACGACAAAAGTGATAGGGGTAAGAGCGAGGTAAGCGTATGCGCCACGGACGGCGCATCCGAGCGTACAGGGATGTATTTACCGCGTCTTACCGAGCTTTATCCCAATCACTTATATTCGCTCCTGCTACTGACTAACCCCACCTCTACTTCCCTCAATCGAAGCTGTTAGAATACTCCCCCTGATTCAAACAGTGAGAGCTTCTCGTGAAATACGCAGACCTGCGCGACTTCATCAAGAAACTGGAAAAACGTGGCGAACTGGTTCGTATTAAAGAGCCCGTCGACCCGCATCTGGAAATGACCGAACTGGCTGACCGCGTGCTGCGCGCCAAAGGCCCGGCTCTGCTGTTTGAAAACCCCAAGGGTTATAAAATGCCCGTACTGGCCAACCTGTTTGGTACGCCCGAGCGCGTCGCTATGGGCATGGGTGAAGAGTCTGTTGAGGCGCTGCGTGAAGTGGGCAAGCTGCTCGCCTTCCTGAAAGAGCCTGAGCCGCCAAAAGGCCTGAAAGACGCCTGGTCGAAGCTACCGATCTTCAAGAAAGTTCTGGCCATGGGCCCGAAAGAAGTGAAAAAAGCGGCGTGTCAGGAAGTCGTTGTTGAAGGCGACGACGTCGACCTTTCAAAGATCCCGGTACAGCACTGCTGGCCCGGTGATGCAGGCCCATTAATCACCTGGCCATTAGTGATCACCAAAGGTCCGCACAAAGAACGCCATAACCTCGGGATTTATCGCCAGCAGGTCATCGGCAAAAACCGCGTGATTATGCGCTGGCTGAGCCACCGTGGCGGCGCACTCGACTTCCGCGAATGGCAGCAGGAGAATCCGGGTAAGCCATTCCCGGTGACCGTTGCCTTGGGGGCAGATCCGGCGACTATTCTCGGCGCGGTAACACCCGTGCCCGATACCCTTAGTGAATACGCCTTTGCTGGCCTGCTACGTGATTCACGTACTGAGCTGGTAAAAAGTATCGGCAACGAGTTGATGGTGCCGGCGTCTGCCGAAATCGTCCTCGAAGGTGTTATCCACCCTGACGACATGGCCCCTGAAGGCCCGTTCGGTGACCACACCGGCTACTACAACGAAGTCGACAGTTTCCCGGTGTTTACCGTCGAGCGTATTACCCATCGCAAAGACCCGATCTATCACAGTACTTACACGGGTCGTCCACCCGATGAACCCGCGATTCTCGGTGTCGCTCTGAACGAAGTATTCGTGCCGATTCTGCAGAAGCAATTCCCCGAAATTGTCGACTTCTATCTGCCACCGGAAGGCTGCTCTTATCGCATGGCGGTGGTGAGCATGAAGAAGCAGTACCCTGGCCACGCCAAGCGCGTAATGATGGGAGTCTGGTCTTTCTTACGCCAGTTTATGTACACAAAATTCGTGATTGTGGTGGATGACGACGTGAACACCCGCAACTGGGAAGACGTGATCTGGGCTATTACCACCCGGATGGACCCGGCACGCGACACCACCC
>JAYNJA010000043.1:0-13139 GCA_038109705.1 Thalassolituus sp.
CACCTGCATCTTATTGTCCACGCACAACTTTCTCGTTGATTAGCTCACCGGTAATGGGCTTCAGGGCTTTTAATACCTTAACTTTTTCATCGCGCACGGCATCCGGTTCCAGCTTGGCCGGCGGTTCCATGGCGGTGATACAGAGCAGCTGCAGCAGGTGATTCTGGAACATGTCACGCATTGCGCCTACATGCTCATAAAACTCAGCACGCTGCTCCACTCCCAACTGCTCAGAAATCGTAATCTGAATATGATCGATGTAATGCTGATTCCACTGCGATTCGAAAAGTGAATTAGCAAAACGCAGCACCATCAGATTCTGCACGGTCTCTTTACCCAGATAGTGATCGATACGATAAATCTGCTTTTCGGTAAAAAACTCGGCTACGGTGTCGTTTATCTTTTGAGCGGTTTCCAGATCGTGACCAATTGGCTTTTCAAGCACTATTTTGCTCTGGGAACAGATCAGACCAGCATCGTTAAGCCCGCGACACACCGGTGTATAGAGATCCGATCCCGTTGCCATGTAGAAAAGACGATTAACATCGTTGGAAGACAAGGTTGCCGCTAACGCCTGATAGCCCGCAGCATCATTTACATCTAACGTGAAGCAATGAACTTTATTGAGGAAGTCTTCCAGTACGGGTCTTTCTAGGCAGGATGAATCGACATGGGACTCCACTGATTTACGGATCTTATTAACAAAGGTGTCGCGATCCATATCCCGGCGGGTCACGGCATAGATCGCACCTTCCGGAAGGCGGCCATCGCGGTTTAACAGATACAGTGCCGGCATCAGCTTGCGCAGCGCCAGGTCACCCAGCCCACCGAACAGTACCAGTTCAAATGGTGCATTTATGTGCATTCGTCACCTCCAGTGCCTTAATACTGAGCACAACTTCATAGTGGCACGCCTCTCAGCAACCCGCCACTCATACATACCTGTCTTTGAGCTCCATCACAGTGCTCTTCACGCTTGTACAATGGTTATTAAGCAGGTTCCGTACCGTCGGCATCATCCTTGCACCATCCTGATTCATGAGCGGGCATGCGTCGCCCGGAAATAATTCACCGAACCGCGGCAGGTGACGCAAAACGGTAACAAATCTGCCATAATCTGCACCCGAAATGAGGTAATCATCAATCATGTCTCAACAAGGAAAGACGTCAATGATCCGCAAAGTACTTTTCCCGGTTGCCGGATACGGCACCCGCTTCCTGCCTGCCACTAAAGCAATGCCGAAAGAAATGCTGCCAATCGTGAACAAGCCGCTTGTTCAGTATGGTGTAGAAGAGGCAGCTGATGCAGGTATCGATCGTATCGGTTTCATCACAGGCCGCGGTAAACGTGCCATTGCTGACCATTTCGATATCTCCTACGAACTTGAAAAAGAGATTGAAGGCACCGGTAAGGAAAACCTGCTGACCTCCATCCGCAAACTGATCGACAACAACGAATTTGCCTTCAAGCGCCAGAACCACATGAAAGGTCTGGGTCACGCCATTCTGTCAGGTAAATACCTGATGGGTGACGAACCATTTGCCGTTGTTCTCGCAGACGACCTTTGTATGCCAGCCGAAGACGGCGAAGGCGTCCTGGCTCAGATGGTTAAGATCTTTGCTCAGTTCCGTTGTTCTATCGTTGCTGTACAGGAAGTACCAGAAGACGAAGTACACAAATACGGTGTGATTGCCGGCGAAGAAATGAAAGATGGTCTTTTCCGCGTCACTGACATGGTTGAAAAACCAGCTAACGAAGACGCACCGAGCAACCTCGCCATCATCGGACGATACATCCTGACTCCGGACATTTTCGACAAGATCGAAGACACGCCTCCGGGCAAAAATGGTGAAGTACAGATCACTGATGCCCTGCTGAAGCAGGCTCAGGAAGGCTGCGTTCTCGCATACAAGTTCCGTGGCAAACGTTTTGACTGCGGTAGCATCGACGGTTTCGTTGAAGCAACCAACTACGTTTACGAGAACATTTTCAAGAAAGAAGGCTGATTTCTGGCCGGGCCGGAGTAATCCGGCCCTATCTTTTTGTTTTAAAAGAATTTTTGCAAAAAGTTGTTGACGGCAAGACTGAGTATCCGTAATATTCGTCTCGCTGTTGAGATGTTCCCCGATAGCTCAGTCGGTAGAGCAGCGGACTGTTAATCCGTTGGTCGCTGGTTCAAGTCCAGCTCGGGGAGCCAACACAGCATCTTCTTCGGGGTATAGCGCAGTCTGGTAGCGCGCCTGGTTTGGGACCAGGATGTCGGGAGTTCGAATCTCTCTACCCCGACCAAACAATCCCTCTATTTGTTCCAAATTTTAATTCTGACCTTCAAAGTCTGATCTTATTGCTGTATAAATAACGCCCAACATTGGTCTTTCTCGTTTGTTGTGGTTTACCGTTATGTCCTGCGTTGCCTCCGTTGTTCAATATCCTCTGCCCTGTCCTGATTGTAAAAATTATACATCACGCCCTGCCGCGACTTTGCGCCTAGAACGCAAATCACAGTGCCGTGTGTGTGGTAACACTATTCGTCTGACGGACCAACAACTGGAAAGCCTTGAGCGCACCCTGGCACATATGTCTGACTGCGGCATGAGAAAGCGGCAGGTCGAACTCACAGAACACAAAAGTGAAGAAACCGTCACTGACTGACACCTCCGGCCGATTTCAGAAAAATCATATCTCTGAACGACCCGACAGATACAAAAAAGCCCTCATAATGAGGGCTTTTTCACATCTGCTTGTCTGAAAATTACTTCAGAACTTCCAGCAGCTCAACTTCAAAGATCAGTGCAGAGTTTGCAGGGATCTTAGGGCTCGGGCTACGAGCACCGTAAGCCAGTTCAGCTGGGATAGTCAGCTTCCACTTTTCACCTGGCTTCATCATCTGCAGCGCTTCAACCCAACCACGGATTACACCATTAACCGGGAATTCAGCTGGCTCGCCACGCTGTACAGAGCTATCAAATACTTCGCCATTGATCAGCGTACCGTGGTAGTGAACCCGTACCTTGTCAGTTGCCGCTGGAGACTCACCTTCTTCGGCAGCAGTTATTACTTCGTACTGCAGACCTGTCTCAGTAACTTTCACACCGTCACGCTTAGCATTTTCTGCAAGGAACTCCTGGCTGGCTTTCGCCGCTTCATCCTGCAGAGCCTGCTGCTTGCGCTCTTCTTCTTCCTGCAGCTGCATAAACGCAGCCTGGATATCTTCCATGCTTACTTTTGGTTCTGCACCAGAAGCCGCATCACGAATACCTGCCATCAGTGCATCAGTATCGAACTCCGCACCTTCACGTTCAAGTTGACGACCAATGTTAAGACCAACGCCGTAGCTCGCCTTTTGAATCGTGGTATCTAATTTCACTTTTTCCTCCTGGCCGCAACCAGCCAATAGCAGCGTACCTAACGCAACAGCAGGTACCAGTTTTACTAATTTCATAATGTTTCCTGATGACAAAGAAATAACCGAAAATTCACAGACAACCGTCAGAGGGCTTTAACAGACGTAACGTCCTTTCTCAGCCCGAGCATCACACTCCCTGCGGATGTTTCTGCAGACCTGGATTTCTGCCGCGCTAAGAGTCCCTGCCATCTGGCAGCGATAATTTCTCTCCCGCAGCTCCTTATCCGGGATTTCTGCCAGCGACGAGTCTGAGACATCGCAGCTTGCAAGCAGAACAACAAACACTGACAGCAGAATTCGCAAAGCCGATTCCCTCAATGACCGGATAGCCAGAGGGTGTCACAGACACTCTGCCTTGTCTACCGTACTGGCGCAGCAGGCCTTGGTACGGCTGTGCCCTTTTTAACCTATTGCCGTTATAATCGAGAAAAAAGATTCCGGAGAATCCGGAGCACCGAGAAAATAAGGACTCCAAATGTTCAGAATTGCCCTTCTTTTAGTCTGTGCGCTCGCAGTCAGCGCCTGTGGTCCCTCAAAAGAAGAACTCCGCCGCCAGCAACTACTCGAGGCACAACGCCTGGAAGAAGCACGCCGGGAAGCCGAGCGCCTGGCCGCTGAACGTGATGCCCGCGTTCAGGATCGCCTGAACGACGCCCGCACCAGCTGGAATAACGATATTTACCTCGACGACCAGACCATCGATATCCTTTTCAGTGGCGATATCACCAGCGAGCTTCGTGCCGGTAACACCTATTACTACGAATTTGAACTACAGGCGGCTAACTATAATTACGGTGACCGCAAACAAAGCTTTGTCATTGTCGGCATCCGTAATCTTCCGAACAGTGAAGTATACAGCCCGCTATTCCCAGACCGCGCCGCCGCATACCAGCCTGGTCAGAAAGCAAAGTCCGTCCTTGAGTTCACGCTGCGCAATGAAACAGAAGAGAACCGTTTAGGGCAAATTATTGAGCGCGAAGACGGCAAACGCTGGGTCGCTGCCGCGCTCAATTTTAAAGATTATGATGTGCTCGCCACGATGCAAAGCAGCTGGCGCTGGGAGCCGGGTCTGTTTGAAGACCTGAGTTGGTTTATTAGTCCGGAAAAGGCATATGAACATACCAGTGGCCGCAACCTGACAATGCAGATCGGCTTCCGCTTCTGCCCGCTCGAGCGCTGCCGTCTGGCTCACACGTATCGCAAACACCCGATTAGTGCAATCCGCACAGATGTAATCAGCATTCTGGTGGGCAACCGTGTAACAGGTCAGGTACTCGCGGAATTTGTTCGCGAAGACAAATAACTGATTCATTAAATCGACTACAAGGATATAGTCGTGTTTGCCGCAACTATCACTCAGCGACAAGTCCCAGACTGACGACTCGCTATTCAGAATGGAATTTCAGACATTAAAAAACCGGGCGATGCCCGGTTTTTTAATTGCATGTCGGAATTCTTATCAGAAACCGAACGCCAGTGAAGCACCGTAGTACAGACCAGATACATCGAAATCGGTTTCGATATCGGTCATGTCTTTGTTGGTCTTCATGCTCATGGTGCGGTGACCTACTTCAAGGCCCAGATCAACCACAGGAACCGGCAAGTCGTATCCGACGGTGTAAACCATATCAGTCAGAGAGTTACCGTCATAACCAATCACGTTGATTTCAGCCTGAGCATACAGGCCGAATGGTGTGCCAACCTGAGCTTCCAGGAAACCCATTGGCAGAGTGAAGTCGAGAGCAACTTCTTCACGCTTGCCAGACGTTTTACCTTCAACCACCGCCTGGCCGTCGAACATACGAGCTGTCAGACCAAAGTTAACATCAACGTATGGCACTGGCAGAGGCACCCCCCAATACAGGGTTGCATCCGTGTGAGACAGATCCAGTTCACTCTTCACGTCTTCGTCGTAAGTGAAGCCATTGAACTCTGCTTCCAGGGAACCACTGCCTTCAGTCGAGAATGAGGTCTGACGCAGACGTACATTCGGCAGCATTGGAACTGGGTGCTCGAAGAACACAGTCATCTGTGAACCGGTATCTGAATCCAGGCCCAGACCATTGTTCTCTCCATCAACAGAGACACCGTCATCAATCTGACCACTTGGCTCTGCACTCCAGATGTTGGCTTTAGCACCTACTGTGAACAGCAGATCAGCGTGTGAAGCGACCGGAGTCATGGCGACGAGAAATGCCGCAATCGCTGTTTTTTTCATGATTTATTCCCGTTTTTGTTGTGTTCCTGAGCACCGGTTATAACCGGTGCTTCTAAGTTTGCACAGAGAATCGTGAAATGCCAACTTTTCTGCCGGAATTTGACACTCTATCGTCAGAATTCCATACCCAGGCGACGGCCAACTTCTTCATATGCCTCAACTACGCCACCCAGGCCCTGACGGAAACGGTCTTTATCCAGTTTTTCGCGGGTGTTTTTATCCCACAGACGACAACCATCCGGAGAAAACTCATCGCCCAGAACCACTTCACCATTGAAGATACCGAACTCCAGCTTGTAGTCGACCAGCAGCATATCTCCATCGAGGAACAGCTGCTTCAGAACGGTATTCACCTTGAACGTCAGTTCTTTCATCTTGTCGATGGTGGCTTCTTCAGCCCAACCAAATGAACGAGCGTGGTATTCGTTGACCATTGGGTCACCCAGCGCATCATTCTTCAGGAAGAGTTCAAACGTTGGCGGGTTCAGGTCGAGGCCTTCTTCTACGCCCAGACGACGAACCAGACTGCCCGCTGCCACGTTACGCACAACACATTCCAGCGGCACCATATCCAGACGCTTAACCAGAGATTCGGTATCAGAAAGAAGCTTTTCGAAGTGCGTTGGAATACCCGCTTCGGCCAACCTGGTCATGATGAAGGCATTGAACTTGTTGTTCACCATACCTTTGCGATCAAGCTGCTCTACTTTCTTTCCGTCAAACGCCGAGGTGTCGTTACGGAATTCAAGTACCATGAAGTCCTGATCATCGGTGGTGTACACTGACTTAGCTTTGCCTGAGTACAAAAGTTCGCGCTTTTCCATCAAAGTCTCCGGAAAGAATGAAGACCGGTATCACCGGTCTGTATCTGTTTAAATTGTCTGAGTCGCTATCAACACGCAGCAGACTCTGTTAATCGTTCAGGCTGTACCAGGGTGATATTTCGTCCTGATCAAGCATTGCTACTTCATCGGGCGCACACTCAAGTACTGCCGCCAGAGCCTGTGCAACCAGCCCCCGGTCATTGTTCTTTTCGCTGATATGCCCAGCGGTGACATAACGCAGGCCCGGCCATTTTACCCGGCGGATAAACTCTGCGCACTGCTCATTACTCAGATGCCCGTAGGCACCTGCAACCCGCGCCCTGAGCTTAGGCGGATATGGGCCTGTTTCCAGCAACCCCGGATCATGATTTGCCTCTACCTGAAGGGCGTGACACCCCTGATAGGAGTTCACAATATGCGGCGTCAGGGAACCAAGGTCGGATAGTATACCAAGCCTGTGGCCATCTGCATTCTGAATAACAAACTGCAGCGGCTCATGAGCATCATGGGGAACGACCACAGGACAGATCTGCAGACCACCGACAGAGACTGGCTCATCACTGCGGATACAGCGCCAGAGTTCGTGTTTTGTCCACTCCATCCGACGAGCTGTGCCAAACGAGGTGTAGAACGGAATACTCAGATATTCGCAGAAAGCCTGTATGCCTTTGGCGTGATCGCTATGTTCATGGGTAACAAATGCTGCCTTAACAGACTCTGGCCTGATGCCGGAGGTCTCTATGCGCTGCAGCAGTGTTTTGCGGGAGAACCCGCTGTCAATCAGAATGGCGTCCGTGCAGTATTCAACCAGCGTGGCATTTCCCCGACTGCCACTGCCCAGAGAAACGTATCTCACTTTTCCAGCTGACGTTTAACCTGTTCAAGAACCTGACGGGTTTCACCTTCGCCCGCCAGAGTTTCAGTATCCTGCAGCAGGGTCAGATATACACCGTCACCGGCTTCGATCATCTTCAGCTGATATGGCAGAACCGGTTCAATACGATCCCCCCAGAGGCGTCCCCACCAGCTGCGGTCATCGTTTTCCGCTTCTGGATTAGGTAACTCAAGGAAATAGATACCGACACTGCGATTGAGGTCAGTAATGTTCAGGTCAGTCGAGGTTAACGCATCCGCAACGCGGGCCCAGGCCAACGCGAAACGTGCATCCAACTGCAGCGTATAGGTGCCAGCCCCATCACGAACAAAACGAGGATTAAGCTCCTGACGATAATCGCTGAGTGTTGCAGGCTCAGAGTCGCGATCAGCAACAACCAGAGCGTTCGGTACTGGCACTTCAAATTCGCCAGTCACCGTTTCTCCTTCCGCGATATCAGGAACAGGAAAACGATCGTAGGTATTAAGCGTTACTCCCTCTGGTGTACGGGTCGCTTCCGCTTCTGAAGCGCTGAGATACAACATTGCCCGGTTTTCGCCAAACAACCAGCTGCATCCACTGAGCAGCACCAGTACAGAGAGAAGGAGAATTCGCATTGTTTTCCGTCAGATAATGCCAGCTTCTTTAAGTGCCAGCTCTACTTTAGGCTGCAGACGTTCATCCAGACCAACCAAAGGCAGGCGGATGCCCGGACCACTGCGGCCCATACGTTCAATAGCCCACTTCACTGGGATTGGGTTTGCTTCCACAAACATGGCATTGTGAAGTCCCATCAGACGTTCATTGAGAGCGCGGGCTTCATCGGCTTTGCCATCCAGCGCCAGCATACACAGCTGGTGCATCATGGCCGGGGCCACGTTTGCAGTTACAGAGATGTTGCCTTTACCACCCAGCAGAATCAGTTCGTAGGCAGTTGCGTCATCGCCCGAGTAAACCGCCATGCGGTCACCCACCAGCTCGATCAGCTGGCGTGCACGATCCATATCGCCGGTGGCTTCTTTTACCGCAGTGATCTGCGGAATGTCCGCCAGAGCTGCAACCGTTTCAGGCAGCATATCTACCGCTGTACGGCCAGGCACATTATACAGCCACTGAGGAATATCCACAGCTGCCGCAATCGCTTCATGATGCGCAATCAGACCACGCTGAGGTGGTTTGTTGTAATACGGTGTTACCAGCAGACAGGCATCTGCGCCAACACGTTTTGCTTCTGCAGTCAGCTCAATTGCTTCACCGGTGTTATTCGCACCAGTACCTGCAATGATCGGGCGACGCCCTGCTGCGGTTTTTACAACACGTTCAATAACAGCAACGTGTTCGTCGGTTTCAAGAGTTGCGGATTCGCCTGTTGTGCCAACGGCGACAATAGCGTCCGTCCCTTCCTTGATGTGAAACTCCACCAGACCATCAAGGCTTTCCCAATCGACACTGCCATCGGCGTGCATTGGGGTGACAAGAGCAACAATACTGCCGGTAATCATGTTACCAATCTCCTGAAGTTATTTTTATTCGAAGCTTAACGTGGTGATAAGAGGCGCAAGTCTACTGTTGCGACGTTCAGCTGACAAGTGACGAGGCCTGAATGACCGCGTCAATATCGGCCATCACTACCGAATATGTTCATAATCTGGCCGGTTTATACCCCATCATCCGCACTGCTGGACAAGGCCACAGGCCAGGCCCGTAGTACCGCTTTCAACAGCGTCGCCAGTGGTATCGCAAAGAATACCCCCCAGAACCCCCAGAGGCCGCCAAATACCAATACCGCGACGATAATTGCTACCGGGTGCAGATTAACAACTTCGGAAAACAACAAGGGTACCAGCACATTGCCATCCAGCGCTTGAATAACCGCGTAAATTACCATCAACCAGGTGAACTGATCACCGATTCCCCACTGGAAATACCCGACAAGAGCAATCGGCACCGTTACAACCGCCGCTCCGATATAGGGTACCAGTACAGAAAGTCCTACCGCGATGGCTAGCAGCGCTGCGTAGTTTATGCCCAGAATTACAAAAGCGATGTAGGTAACGCCACCTACGATCACAATCTCGAGGGCTTTACCGCGAATATAATTAGCAATCTGGAGGTCCATTTCTGCCCAGACGTTATTCAGCAGACTGCGCTTATTTGGTAGAAAACTGGTCACCCAGTGCAGAATCTGACCAGAATCCTTAAGCAGAAAGAAAACAAGGATCGGCACGAGAACACAGTAAATCAACAGCGCCATCAATCCCGCGATACCAGACAAAGAAAAACTGACCGCAAACTGGCCTAACGATGCCACCTCATCACCAATCTGCTTGGTCCACTCTTTGACCTGTTCGACAGACACAAGCTCAGGGTAGCGCTCTGGCAACAGCAACATCAGCTCCTGCCCTTTGCCTGCCATCCGCGGAACTTCGGAAATAAACTGAATCGCCTGATTCCAGGTTGCCGGCAGAATAATCAGCAGCAAAGTCAGCATCAGGGTCATAAAGAGCATAAATACCAGCACGGTCGCTGACAGGTGGCCGAGTCCCTTGCGCTTACAGAAATTCATCGCGCCCTGAAGAAGATAGGCAACAACCACTGCCGTCAGAAATGGTGCGAGAACATTACCCAACATCATGATGACCAGCATCAGACCGATGAGAATAAACAGTAATGTCAGGGCTTCTTCGTCAGAGAAATAACGATCGATCCAGCGCTGAAAAACCTTCAGCATATATTAAGCTCCACAGGTGATCAGAAAAGTATAGGTGCCATCCGGGTTTTCGGACATCAGAGTCAGCTCATGCTCAGAACGTTCCAGATATTTTGGTATATCACGCGCGCTACCCGAATCCGTCGCGTCGACCCGAAGTGACTGCCCGGGTGAAAGATCACGAAGAGCCAGTTTTGTTTTCAACAGAGGCATGGGGCATTGCAGTCCCCTTGCGTCCAGCAATTTATCCGGCTGCATTCCGTCAGACACTCTTATCAGCTTTAGCCAAGAGCGAAGTATACGGCAGACGCCACTGAGTAGTAAGGCAGTGTAAACATCTGCCCACCGAACTCCGGCGTCATGTTACAGTCAAAATCACCAACCAACAGAAGAGCCAGACATCGCTTGTGCGGATTCACAAATTTAGCAAAATGTTAGGCCTGAGTATCCTCAGCCTGACTCTGGTTCTGCCAGTTCAGGGACAGAACAGCAATGACCTGCCAGCGTTGGGAGACACCACGTCAGGTCTGATATCCCTACAGCAGGAGAAACAACTGGGCCAGGACTGGCTGAGGCAGCTTCGCGCTCAGGTCCCGACCCTTGATGATCCGATCCTGATGGAATGGTTTCACGACCTCATCTATCGCCTGGTGCCAGACTCCCAGTTACAGACTACCAGCCTGCAACTGGTCACGCTGGACAGCGGCGACCTTAATGCGTTTGCGGTACCCGGTGGGATAGTCGGGATTAACTATGGTCTGCTGCTCTATTCCGATGACGAAGACCAGGTCGCATCGGTACTTGCTCACGAACTCGCTCACCTCAGCCAGCGTCACTTTGCCCGCCAGGTCGAGGCCGCTCAGAAACGCGACCCTGTTGCTCTGGCTACTCTGCTTGCCAGTCTGGTGTTAATCGCCACCAGCAACACCGAAGCCGGTATTGCCGGCATGATGAGTAGCCAGGCTGCATCCATCCAGAATCAACTCGCATACAGTCGCGATTTCGAACGCGAAGCCGATAGACTGGGGATGAACACCCTTGTCAGCGCAGGCTTTTCGCCGGATGCGATGCCAAATATGTTTTCGAATATGCAGGCTGCCAGTCGCTTTCGCGGCAGCGCACCTGAGTTTCTGCAGACACACCCACTGACCACATCCCGGGTTGCGGATGCAGCCGGCCGAGCCGCGGCATATACCGCTCATCCTACGGAAAAAAGTTTCCGCTTCCGGATTCTCCGGCTTGCTGCGGAAAAACGTTATGTCCTGCAGGACAACGCCAGCAAAGAATTCAATAACCGGCTCACTACAGCCGAACGCTCCGGGCTGACAGCAGAGGCTGACGCGCTCAGATATACACTGGCGAGTATCGCCTTGTCAGAGCGCCGCAACAGTGAAGGGCTAGCGTGGCTGGCTGATATTATCCAGCCCAATCTGCTCACGAATATACTCCAGGCACAACTGTTAGCCGCAGATGGCCAGTCGGACAAGGCGGTGAACTCACTTAGAACACTGCAGGCCTTGCACCCCGGCAGCCTGCCCTTAAAAGCAGCTCTGGCTGACATTCTACTCAAGAACGGAGATAACAAAGCTGCAACACCAATCTGGCGAGAACTGACACAGTCATACCCTGAAGTACCGCGCTTCTGGGAATCACTGAGCCAGAGCGCTGAACGTAATGGTGATCTGATTCTCGCGCACCGGGCATTGGCCGAGTACCACTTCGCTCAGGGGCAGAATCAGGAGGCCGCTCAGCAGCTTCGACTAGCGATCAGTAAGGCTCAGAAAAGTGGTGATCTGCAGCGGGAGCTGGCATTGAAAGAACGCCTGAAGAGTATTGATGTAAAGCCAAGGCGCTAATCAGGCGCAAATAGGACGAGAGCATAGAAAGATAAATAGCAAAACGGGGCTAAAAAGCCCCGTCAGGTAAAACTGGCAATCAGAGATAACCTCAGGCTGCAGTCACTGGTTTACTGAACTGCAGCATGCGCCCGAGGCTGACGACCGCTTTGCGGCGTACCGCCTCATCGACAATGATTTCCTGATCGCCGTTCTTCAGCACATCGCGGATATTCTCGAGCGCATTCATACCCATCCACGGGCAATGCGCGCAGCTGCGACAGGTAGCACCGTTACCAGCCGTTGGCGCCTCGATAAGTAGCTTATCCGGGGCTGCCTGCTGCATTTTGTAGAAGATCGCCTTATCGGTCGCAACGATAAGAGTATCGTTCGGCAAATCACGCGCAGCTGCTATCAACTGACTGGTAGAGCCAACGACATCTGCCATAGCAACCACGGCCGCTGGCGATTCAGGATGAACCAGCACAGCCGCTCCTGCATGGACAGCTTTCAGATCTTCGACGCCCTTGGCGCGGAATTCGTCATGCACGATACAGGCACTGTCCCAGATCAGCATGTCGGCACCAGTCTCGTTCTGGATGTATGAGCCCAGGTGTTTATCTGGAGCCCAGATCAACTTTTCACCCTGCTCATGCAGGTAACGAACAACATCGAGTGCAATGCTCGAGGTGATTACCCAGTCGGCACGGGCTTTCACTGCGGCAGACGTATTGGCGTACACCACCACTGTACGATCCGGATGCTGATCACAGAATGCGGAGAACTCTTCGGCTGGGCAACCAAGATCGAGAGAACAGGTCGCCTCCAGTGTCGGCATCAGAATGCGTTTTTCCGGGCTCAGAATTTTCGCCGTCTCGCCCATAAAGCGAACACCAGCGACTAACAGAGTGCTGGCCTTGTGATCATGCCCGAAACGAGCCATTTCCAGAGAGTCCGCAACACAGCCCCCGGTTTCTTCAGCCAGCGCCTGAATTTCAGGATCGGTGTAGTAATGCGCCACAATGGCAGCATCTTCCTGACGCAGTAATTCGCGGATCTCCTCGATCAGCGCTGCCTTCTCGGCCTCACTGCGGGTCTCCTTCGGGCGCGCCCAATAATCACGGATAAGATTGTCCGGTGTCTGAGTCATAGTATTAAGTTCGTGTACATCTAAACCAGAAGTGATGACCATGCCCTGGGGCATATTCAGGTGGCCCGCACTTATACAGATAAAAAATAAGCGCGGGATTTTACCACACTCTCTTTAAATA
>JAYNJA010000043.1:13239-16069 GCA_038109705.1 Thalassolituus sp.
GCAATGTCGCCATAGTACATAGCTGCCTTGACCGCCAGTTTTTGAGCGTGTTTTTATCTTTGCCACTACCACTTTGGTAGAAGGTCGGAATCAGATTTTCTTCACCTCTGATTTCTGTATGGATACAACGCGGCAAGGATCAACCGATGGCCTCATACAAGGGTGTTCAGGGAGTACTCAGCGCGCTTGAAGCATTTTTCAAGAGCAGGCTTCCCGACGACCTGAGCGACGGTCCGACCAACGCCAAAGTTGAAGTCCTGGGCAGTGCCGATATCGCCAACAAACTCACTGGCAACCTGCTTGGTATCTATCTCCACCGCATAACCATTGATGATCACGGGCGCAGCCGCTACTTCGCACCGCGCGGCACAGATTCAAAAGAAGTCAGCGCTGAACTACCGATCAACCTGCATTTTCTGCTTATCGCCAACGCCAACAGTGCCGCCATCGAGGCTGATCTGATGAGCTGGGCCATGGTGGAACTGGCCAACCACAGCCAGTTTGATATTTCGCATCTGCAGACTGCAGATAGCGATTGGGGCGAGTCCGAAATTGTGACCATTACCCCGGAAGAAACATCGACTGAAGATCTGATGCGTATCTGGGATGTCTTTGAATCCCCCTACACCTCGACCATGGCTTACGTTGCCAAAACTGTTCGTATGCGACTGCAGCCTCAACGCAGCGAAGGTGGTGTTCTGGTTACCCGTGTTATCTCGACGGGGTCGGTGTAATGCGCTCTGTAAACGTTTTCGAGTCAACCATTCTGCACGCCAGCGATCAGATTTTCTGGCTGGATGGCAGCACGGAAGAAACAACAGAAAAAATGCGCCGTATCGCAAGTCAGCTTCAGCTGGAGCTAACGCAATCGCCGCGCGACCTGAGTGTGCGCCATGGCTCTGGAAAGACTGTCTTTTGGCGACAGTCTCAGTCAACCATTGTTGACCAGAAACCCGATGAACCTGAGAAAACTTTCACCAGCCCCGGCACCTACACGCTTGCAGGCAGAATCTTTGATCCTGCGGGCAGATACCTGCCAAGAGTTTTCTCAGTTACCGCTGGCGATGCACCTCCCGCTGGCCATGCGCTGTTACTCTACCCCGCCCCGGTCGCTGTGAGCTTCAACCGAGGTGGTGGTGTGCGCATGACGCTTGCCCGCGACAGTGACGATACCCCTCTTCCGTGGGCCATTGTTACAGCAACGATCACTGTTCCCGGTCTCGGTAGCCAGACCTACAAAGGCCAGGCCGACAAAAACGGCGACCTGTTGATGCCGTTTTTACGTCTCCCCCCCTTGCCAGAGGGCGTGGATGACTATTCCGCGACGTTGAGCATCGAAGGGCTCGACGGCGCGACCCCCGATACCCCGGTGAACCCTGATGACCTGATTACTATGGAACTTGGTCGTTTGGATCACAGCAATTTTTCTCAATCCATCGGTTTTGAAGTAGTACCCGGTGACATATCAACCCTGCGGTCGGATGGCAGGAATTTCCTTGCCGTGAAGCCTGTATGACCCATCTGAAAGGAGAACACCATGCCTGAATATCTAGCCCCGGGTGTGTTTGTCGAGGAAGTGAGCTTTCGCTCCAAATCAATCGAGGGTGTAGGCACCAGCGTGGCTGCCATTGCCGGCCCTACCCGTACAGGCCCGTTACGTGGCATGCCTGAAGTTGTTACCAGCTTTGCGGAATTCACCCGCGTTTACGGTGACGTTCAGGATCTCACTTTCGGCGGTAGCCCTGTCCTGAACCATACGGCTCTGGCTGCTAAAGCCTTCTTCGACGGCGGCGGCAAGCAACTGTTTGTCTCCCGTGTTGCTAACTACAACACTCCAACCGATGGTTTTGCATCACGTGCTGATACCAACAATCACGTTACTTTTGCCAGCCGTTTCCCGGGCGCAATGGGTAACCTGACTCTCGAAGTAAACTGGCGCGATAGCGAAAACCTGCTGCTGTCAGTAGTAACCAGCGCTCCTGCTGACGGTGAAGTCGTCTTCCTGGAAGCGACCGGCCTGACCGACACAGCAACCACCGCCGACACCAGTGGCGAAGCACACCCATTCAGCTTCCGCGGTCTCGTCAGCAAAACCGGCAGCCAGTACGCGATTGTTGGCGGCCACGCAGAAATTACCGACAACAACGGTGCAGCAGTTGCCGTAGCTACCCTTGAAAGCGGCGGCTTTGCTCTGGAAGCAGCAGGTCTGGTCAACGATGCGACCACCAGCGTAACCTTCACCAAAGTGGTAGCCCGTCGCCCAGCTTCTGGCGCCCTCGCAGACGGTACCGAAGCCGTTCTGACACTGAGCGAAGTGGCCGGCCTGGATGCATTCCATGATGGCGACTGGGGCACACTGACCAACCTGTACGGCACCCTGAATGCCGCCGGTACCGTGTTCACCATCGAAAATTCGAGCCGCAACCCGGGTATTGTCGGTGCACCGATTTCACTCAATCTGAGTGCTTTGGCTGCAGCACCGGGCAGCATCCGCGCAATGATGGTTCAGCGTTCGTTCGACATCAGTGTTCGTAACGGTGGTGCCGATGGTGCTGTGATTTACACTTACGGTGATATCTCAACGGCTCCGGATGCAGCCAACAGCCTGAGTGCTGTACTGGCCGCATCTCCGGCAAAACGCTACGACGCACTGACCAGCCCGCTGCAATGCACACTGGCCAACAGCATCTCCGGTTCAGATGTAATCACCGCTCTGTATTCGATGTTTGATACCGCTGCCATGAGCCCGGGGCCGATGTCAGTGGAAGGTGCTCGTTACCTGATCACTCTTTCTGGTGGTACTGACGGTAATGCACCGGTTGCAGTGAAC
>JAYNJA010000044.1:0-11725 GCA_038109705.1 Thalassolituus sp.
GGTATGCTGGCATTTTCGTCTTCTGCGATTTCTCTTACTTTCAGTGCAATCTCGGGCAGGGTAGGTAGTACAAGCTCGTCGGTATCGATCTGCTTGCGGATGTCTTCCATTACCTGATTCACCAATGCCTGTGTCATCTTCCGGGCTCCATAATTCAGATAAGCCCGGAGGTGTCCGGGCGTTAGTTTTCTTCAGTATAGAAGAGTCTGGTAAGACTGACGGACTGGTCATTGATCGTGCCGGTCAGATCCGGGCCTTCGTGGCTCAATACTGCGAGGCCCAGTGACCCACATACTGCTCCGAGTTCGCCACTGTTCTTGCCCTCAACAGATACGTCAGACATCACCGCAGGGAGGTCTTCTCCGGCTTTAACCAGAAACAGATGACGCTTGGTTTTGCCTAAATACTGCAGGCGGGCCACCACTTCCTGACCGGTGTAACAGCCTTTACTGAAGCTGATGCCTTCTTTGATATGCCAGTCGCAGTATTGCGGTACCCAGGCTTCTGTTGAGTCTGGTGTGACCCACAGCCAACCTTCAAGGATATCCTGTTCGTGCCAGCGGCGCTCTGAATAGAGTTGCTGTCCTTCGAGAAAATCATCAGCATTGTCAGTCGCCAGCCAGTACTCAGAGCGGCCGTTGCCCCAGCTAAGCGTCTGAATTCCACCTGGCTCAGTAGTTGTGACGTCACGTGATGAGGTGGCATCTGTCTCGCCTGTTTCACCTATGACAACCATATCTTCCCGAATGGTCAGTGTTGCCTTGAAGAAGACTGCGTACTTTTTCAGATGGTTGACCAGAACTTCCGCCTGAGCAGCTGGAAGACGCAGACGATAGCCATTATCTATGCCTGCCAGAATGAAGTTGGCGACCATCCGGCCTTTGGCAGTACAGCAGGCACCAGCCAGCCATTTTTCAGTGGTCACCGCTCCCATGTCACAGGTCAATTGCCCCTGCAGGAAACGATGGCTGTCAGGCCCGACAATATCCAGTAAGGCAAAGCGGGTCAGCAGCGTCCGTGCAGGAAGCGTTTCTGATTCTGCGCTGGGAACAAACCCCTGATCGGTCAGGGTGCCGAAATTTTCGTACAAACCGTTGGCGTACATTCTGTCTCCTCATAGTCAGGCGGGTATTTTAGGGAAATTCCTGTTGCTGCGACAGCGTATCCCACCGGCCTTTACTCTTGGTATAATGTGGCAAATTCTGGAGGTAAGCGTGACTGACAATATTGAAGCTAAACGAGTCGTCTGGCACAGCCGTCGTGGCATGCTGGAACTGGATGTACTGCTCCTGCCATTTGCTCAGGAAATCTACGGTCAATTGAATGAAGACGACCAGGCACGCTACCGGGCATTGCTGGAAAAAGAAGACCCGGATTTGTTTATGTGGTTCCTGGAACACATTACTCCGGACGATGCAGACATGGAACGTATAGTGAATCTGGTGCTGGAGCATGCACGCAAGCCCCGCTGAGTGGCTTATCCTTCCTTCCCGACAGCAGCGCTGGCTTGATACAGGCCTGGCGCTCTCGCTGTTAATACTATTTCTCGTGAGTCTCAGTGGTTACTGGTCGTTGTTGGCTCTGGTGCCTGCAATTCTTCTGGTGGCTGTGCTGGTCTGTAAAACGAAGACGGTAACGCTCGGTGTAGATCAGGATGGCTGGTGGATTCAGTGCGATAGTAACGAACGGCAGCGTGTCTCCTGGGCCAGTGGAAGTATCCGCAGGAGCAGGATGCTGGTACTGATCTGGGGATTCTGGCCCTGGCAGGTCATCCGGATACGTGGCGACAGCTTCCAAAATCCGGAACAGTTCCGGCACCTGAAATACTGCCTCTATGGCAGTATCTGATGCTTCGCTTTCTGGTCTTATAAACCTGGCTTAAAGACTACCGAGTTCGGTCAGGTACTTTGGCGTCAGCACCGTATCAAACGCGCGGGGCAGAGCTTCCGGGTAATCCCGGCTGTAATGCAGGCCACGGCTTTCCTTGCGCAGCAGGGCAGAGCGGATAATTACATCGGCAACATCCACCAGATTACGCAGTTCCAGCAGGTCATTGGTGACCTTGTGGTTGGAATAGAATTCCTGAATTTCCTGACGCAGCAAGGCTACCCGATGCTTGGCCCGGACCAGTCGTTTGGTTGTACGTACGATGCCGACGTAGTCCCACATAAAACGTCGCAGTTCGTCCCAGTTGTGAGAGATCACAACGTCTTCGTCTGAATCTGTGACCTGGCTGGAGTCCCAGGCAGGCACCTGCTCAATCTTCGTATCCATGTCGATGCTGGCGACAATATCTGCAGCGGCAGAGCGGGCGAACACCAGACACTCCAGCAAGGAGTTACTGGCTAAGCGGTTGGCACCGTGCAGGCCGGTGCTGGCGGTTTCACCGACGGCATACAGGCGACGGATGTCAGTACGGCCGTTGTTATCTGTGACAACTCCGCCACAGGTATAGTGCGCCGCAGGAACGACCGGAATCGGATCTTTAGTGATGTCGATCCCCAGTTCCAGGCAGCGCTCATAAATCGTAGGAAAGTGCTCGCGGATAAACTCGTCGGGTTTATGCGAGATATCGAGAAACAGGCAATCTGCACCCAGGCGTTTCATTTCATGGTCAATCGCCCGCGCCACGATATCACGCGGCGCCAGTTCGGCGCGTTTATCAAAGCGGCCCATAAAGCGGCGGCCATTTGGCAGCAGTAACTTACCACCTTCACCACGAACGGCTTCGGTAATCAGAAAGGAGCCCGCTTGCGGGTGATACAGGCAGGTTGGGTGAAACTGGTTGAATTCCATATTGGCAACCCGGCAGCCAGCGCGCCAGGCCATGGCAATACCATCCCCCGATGCGCCGTCCGGGTTACTGGTGTATAGATAAACTTTGCTGGCGCCGCCTGTGGCCAGAACAGTAGCGCGGGCGGTGATTGAATCAACCTCGCCGGTGGTTTTGTTCAGAAAGTAGCCACCAATACAGGCCTGACCGTTCAGGCCGACTTTCTCTCTGGTGATCAGATCAACGGCAATGTAGTCGTGCATCAGGGTCAGGTTCGGACGGGCTTTGGCACGCTCCAGCAGGGTATCGGATATCGCATGGCCTGTAGCATCGGCGGCGTGAATGATGCGTCGTACGCTGTGGCCACCTTCGCGGGTCAGATGGAAATGGTCTTCGGTGTCTTTGGTGAAAGGCACCCCCAGATCAATCAGCCACTGAATGGCCGCGGTCGAATTTTCTACGGTAAAGCGTACCGCTGACTCCTGACACAAGCCTGCGCCGGCAGTGAGAGTGTCTGATACATGGGCTTCGATGCTGTCGTCTTCATCAAGCACGGCAGCGACGCCACCCTGGGCCCAGCGGGTCGAACCAGCATCAAGAGTGTCCTTACTGATGATGACGGCACGGATGTGGTCGGGCAGTGACAAACCCAACGTCAGCCCAGCGGCACCGCTGCCGATAATAAGAACGTCGTAAGTCAGGTTCTGACTCATATAAAGCTGGCTCCAGTAGTGATACCCTTCGCATGCTCAAACGCACGCTGCAGCGCGCACTATAATCCCCCGGACACGGGTTTACAAAAAATGTACCCCTTGCGGGAACTGTCGTCTTTGTAGTTGGTCTATGGTGATAGCGAGTGTCATGATTTGTCAGATCATGGAACTATTGCACCTGTGTGTTCTCGAACCTACATAGCCACCTATGGAGGGCAGAGCGTGAACAATTCGCAGAATGCTGCAGTTAAGCAGCGCACAGATGCAGGAAACCAGATGACAGATCAGCCGGCTTCAGACCAACAGTTGGTCGTTCGGGTGCAGAAGGGCGACAGACGCGCCTTCGATCTGCTGGTGGTTAAATACCAGCATCGCATTCTTGCACTCGTTGGACGCTTTATTGCCGATCATGCTGAGGCTCAGGATGTGACGCAGGAAGCATTTATTAAGGCGTATCGTGCGTTACCCTCATTCCGGGGAGATAGTCAGTTTTATACCTGGATGTATCGTATTGCGGTAAACACGGCCAAGAATCATTTGATCAGCCGGGGTCGTAAGACGCCGACGCAGGATATCGACCTGGACGATGCGGCGTTTTTTGCTGATGAAGCGAACATGAAAGATGTGGATACCCCTGATGGTCTGCTACAGCGTGACCAGTTGCGTGAGGTGGTATTTGCGGCGATTGAAGAACTTCCGGAAGAATTGCGCAGAGCTGTTACCCTGCGTGAGCTTGAAGGATTGAGTTACGAAGAAATTGCAGAGGCAATGAATTGCCCGATAGGGACGGTAAGATCCCGAATTTTCCGAGCGCGGGAAGCAATTGAAAAGAAAATGCGGCCTCTGTTGAGTGCAACCGCCTGATTGCTTGATGGGTGTAGTTTATGAAAGATCGGATTAATGAGTCTCTGTCCGCTCTCTGTGATGGTGAGTGCGATGAGCTGGAGTTGCGGCGGGTCCTGAATTACGTCAGTAACGATCCGGAAATGCGTGACCGATGGAACCGGTACAACCTGATTGGTGCTGTGATGCGCGAGGAATCTGCGCGTGTCAGTGATATTTCACGTGGGGTTATGCAGGCATTGGACGGTATGCCTGTGGATGATGTGGCTGCGCCTGAGCAGCAGTCATCTGCATTGGCAACGCATCCAGTCAGGCGTAATGCGCCGGATTGGCTAGTGAGCGGTGCCGTTGCTGCTTCCGTAACTCTGGCTGTACTGTTTGGTGCTCGTATCATGAATGACGTCACATCGGCACCTTCGATGATGATGGCGGCGACTCCTGTGCAGCAGGTGGGTGAAGGGGCGTCTGTATCTGAACAGAGAATTGAAATCGACGGTCGTTCCGGGCAGCTTCCTGCAACAGTGGGTGTAACCACCGATGAGTTGAGAGTGGCTCAGGAAACACTTGAGCAGTACGTTCGGGATCAGAGTGGTCAGAACGCAGCGGCCGCTTCCGTGCCGGCGCAGGTGGCTCCATATGCACGTGTGGCTAATTTCGGCCGGGATACGGGCGTGAAAGAATGATCAGGATGCGGTTTCGTTGAAACCACTGGATAATCAACGCTAACAGAAACAGCTCCTTGAAAGGGGCTGTTTTTGTTTCTGCTCAGGCACTGTGCTGATCCCGCTCATAGTTTAAGGGGTGCGCTGGCAGACTTTAAATGGCGTTGTCTGAACCCCATACTCAGGATTGCAGAGCGTGATGTCGTGCAGTCGCGGATAATGACGGTAGTGGCCGCTGACTGCAGTGAGGTTACGGTGATTTTCGTAGAAAGGTGTAAAGGTTAGTCAGAGCGGTGAATCAGGAAATTGTTGAAGTCGTCGAAATAGGCGATGGTGGTATATGGGTTGAGGGCGTACAGCGCAGTGCTTGTGGCAGCTGCAGTGCGCGCGCTGGCTGTGGTCAGCACTCGCTCAGCAAACTGGGGCGGCCGGTGCGTCTGTGGGTGAAGTCATCCCAGGCATTTCAGGTTGGTCAACAGGTTGTGCTGGCCTTGCCACAGGGTTCGTTAGCATTGAGTGCATTGAATATGTACGGCCTGCCACTGATCGGTCTTATTGCCGGGGCAATGGCGGGATACAGTACTGGCTCAGAGCCAGCTTCGGTAGTTACCGGGTTGCTGGGGTTGGGGGCAGGTCTGTTGTTGGCCAGATGGATTGCGCGTCGGCGCGAACAGGACTGGCAGCCGCAGATATTGAATCAATGCAACGGGTTTTCAGGTTCGTCTGACTGAGTTCAGGGTGAGGAACACGCGATTATGAAAATTGTTATTCGTATTCTGGCTATTTTTACGTTGATTACTGCAGTGCCAGCATTCGCAGAGCTACCGGATTTCCGCGACCTCGTGAAAGAGGCGTCGCCGGCAGTGGTTAATATCAGCACAGTGAAGCACGCGACACAGGCCAGTGGGTATTCCGGCAACTATGGCTTACCTGATGATGTGCCTGAGATTTTTCGCCACTTCTTCGGACATCAGTTTCCGCAAGGCCCCAGGGGGGGCAATCAGGAGCGGGCCTCATTGGGCTCTGGGTTTATCGTATCGAAAGACGGTTATATTCTGACTAATAACCATGTAGTACAGGACGCCGACGAAATCATTGTGCGTCTGAACGACCGTCGTGAGTTAGAAGCCATCCTGATAGGAGCTGATGAAAGCTCAGATCTGGCAGTGCTCAAAGTAGATGCTGAAAATTTGCCAACGGTAGAGCTTGGCGATTCTGACAAGCTCGATGTGGGCGAATGGGTGGTTGCGATCGGGTCGCCATTCGGATTCGATTACTCTGTAACTGCCGGCATCGTCAGTGCTAAAGGGCGTAGCCTGCCGAATGAAAATTATGTTCCTTTCATTCAGACGGACGTAGCCATTAACCCGGGTAACTCGGGCGGGCCTTTGTTTAACCTCAATGGCGAAGTTGTCGGTATCAACTCCCAGATCTATACCCGCTCTGGTGGCTTTATGGGAGTGTCGTTTGCTATCCCTATCAATGTTGCAATGGACGTTGCTGAGCAATTGAAGAGCAAGGGCAAAGTCAGCCGTGGCTGGTTGGGCGTGGTGATTCAGGAAGTGAACAAAGATCTGGCGGAGTCTTTCGGCCTTGACCGCGCGGCTGGTGCCTTAGTGGTACAGGTGCTTGAAGGCAGTCCGGCAGAAGCTGCGGGTCTGGTGACTGGCGACATTATTACGGGTGTGAATGGTAAAGAGGTGTATCTCTCCTCGGATCTGCCGCATCTTATCGGCGGCTTGAGTGCCGGTGATAAAGCGAAAATGTCGGTCGTTCGCAGCGGTAAACGCAAGAATATCAGTGTTGAGATTGGCGTGCTGCCAGAAGACGAAGGCGCACAACATGCAGCGAATACCCCGCCAGCAGAGCGCCAGAGCAACCGCGTTGGGTTGGTGGTCAGTGATCTCACAGCCCGTCAGCGGCAGGATAGTGGCGACGGCGTGGTCGTCACAGAAGTGAAGCATGGTCCGGCTGCAATGGCAGGCGTTGTGCGCGGTGACGTAATTACCATGATCAATGGCGAGCGTATCCGCAACGTTGCTGATTTCGATCGTATTATCAAGGCCCTTCCGGCTAAGCGCAGCGTCCCCATGCGTATTGTGCGCCGCGGTCAGGCCTCGTTTATCCCATTACGGGTTGAATGAGTCTGTGACTCATCTGTCTGGAGGCGGCCTCCGCCTCCGGATTCCTTTTCCCTGCGCATCGTCGCACATAGCCTTGTAAGCCCCCTTCAGGTAAAATCCGCCAATTGAATTCATAACCGGATGATTATTCTGTGAGCCAGCTGGACCACATTCGCAACTTTTCCATTATCGCCCACATCGACCACGGTAAATCCACGCTGTCAGACCGCTTTATTCAAGTATGCGGTGGCCTCTCTGACCGGGAGATGCAGGCGCAGGTTCTCGACTCGATGGATATTGAGCGCGAACGTGGTATCACCATTAAGGCTCAGAGCGTCACCCTGAACTACACCGCACGTAACGGTGAAGTGTATCAACTGAACTTTATTGATACTCCGGGGCATGTGGACTTCAGCTACGAAGTCAGCCGCTCGCTGGCGGCCTGTGAAGGTGCACTGCTGGTGGTTGATGCTGCACAGGGCGTAGAAGCTCAGTCAGTAGCGAACTGCTACACCGCGATCGAACAGGGTCTCGAGGTGCGTCCGGTACTGAACAAAATGGACCTGCCACAGGCTGATCCGGATAAAGTTGCTCAGGAAATCGAAGACATCATCGGTATTGATGCTACCGACGCTGTTCAGTGCAGTGCCAAAAGCGGCCTGAACGTTGAAGATGTTCTGGAAGATCTGGTTGCCCGTATTCCACCGCCGGAAGGTGATCCGGATGCACCGTTGCAGGCATTGATCATTGATTCATGGTTTGACTCTTACCTCGGTGTCGTCTCCCTGATCCGTGTGAAAAACGGATCGATCAAAAAGGGCGATAAGATTCGTATGAAATCTACCGGTAAAGACCATATCGTTGATGATGTGGGCTACTTTACGCCGAAGATGACTAAGCGTCCTGAGTTGGGCACGGGTGAGGTAGGCTACCTTTGTGCCAGCATTAAAGATATTCATGGCGCGCCAGTGGGCGATACCATCGTTTCCACCAAAAATCCGGATGTTGGTGCGCTGCCTGGTTTCCAGAAGGTAAAGCCTCAGGTTTACGCGGGTCTGTTCCCGGTGTCGTCGGATGATTTTGAAGCCTTCCGTGTCGCACTCGACAAACTGTCTCTGAACGATGCCTCTCTGTTCTTCGAACCAGAAAACTCGGATGCACTGGGGTTTGGTTTCCGCTGTGGCTTCCTTGGTATGCTGCACATGGAGATCATTCAGGAACGTCTGGAGCGCGAATACGATCTGGATCTGATTACCACTGCGCCGACGGTAATTTACGAGGTGGTCAACCGTAAGGGGGAAGTTGTCCACGTTGATAACCCGTCAAAACTACCGGACGCAGGCTCTATTGATGAAATGCGCGAGCCAATTGCGGAGTGTAACATCCTCGTGCCACAGGACTATCTCGGTAACGTGATTTCGCTGTGTATTGAAAAGCGTGGTGTTCAGGTTGATATGCAGTACACCGGTTCACAGGTGTCGCTGCGCTATGAAATCCCGATGGCAGAAGTGGTGATGGACTTCTTCGACCGTCTCAAATCTGCCAGCCGCGGCTTTGCGTCGCTGGATTACTCCTTCAAACGCTTCCAGGAAGCACCACTTGTCCGTCTGGACGTCATGGTTAACGGCGAAAGGGTAGACGCCCTCGCGGTCATCATGCATAAAGACAACGTACGTCGCCGCGGTGCGTCGCTTACCGAGAAAATGAAAGAACTGATTCCACGCCAGATGTTTGATGTGGCGATTCAGGCTGCTATCGGGAATCAGGTAGTTGCGCGTACCACGGTAAAAGCACTGCGTAAAAACGTGACGGCTAAGTGTTACGGCGGCGACGTCAGCCGTAAGAAGAAACTCCTGCAGAAGCAGAAAGAAGGTAAAAAGCGCATGAAGCAGATCGGCAGCGTGGAAATCCCGCAGTCGGCCTTCCTTGCCGTACTCAAAGTGGACGATTGATTATGCATACTCACCAGAAAGGTCTCACTACCGCAACAGCGCTTCTGGTTCTGTTGCTTGCAATTGTCTTGCTAAGGGGCCTGATGGTGATTGTTCCCATGTATTTCGATGATACCGAGGTCGGTATCATTCTGGATAACATGGCTGAAAGTAAACGCGTTGATGCTCGCAGTCCGGACAAAGCCATTGTCACAGAACTTGAGCGTCGCCTGCGTGACAATAATCTCACCCACATTTCTGCTACAGGGCTGAAGACGGTACGTGATCGTAAAAGCCTTACTATTAATTGGACTTACGAAAATCGCAGCCATTTTCTTGCGAATATTGATTTCGTAATGACATTCGAAAGACAAAAAGTAATCACCAGTGAATAACCCGTTACTCAAGCTTTCCCAGCGTCTGGGTCATACCTTTAAAGATGAAGAACTCATCACTCTGGCGCTGACCCACCGCAGTCGCTCTGGAAATAACAACGAACGTCTTGAGTTTCTGGGTGACTCCATTCTGAATTTTGTCATCGCAGAAGCTTTGTATCGAAAATTCAGTCATGCGAAGGAAGGTAAGCTAAGTCGTCTGAGAGCTCGTCTTGTTAAGGGTGAAACCCTGGCCGAAATTGCCAAAGACTTTGATCTTGGTGAATTTCTGTTGCTTGGTTCTGGCGAATTAAAAAGCGGCGGTCACCGCCGTGATTCTATCCTTGCTGATGCTGTCGAGGCGATTATAGGGGCGATTTATCTCGAGTCCGGTATGGACGTAGCCCGTGAGCGAATTCTTGCCTGGTATGAGCAGCGTCTTAATGACCTCTCTCTGGAAGATCCGATTAAAGATCCGAAAACCCGTCTGCAGGAACATCAGCAGGCCAATCGACTGAGCCTGCCGAAGTACGAGGTAGCCGCTGTCGGTGGCCCGGGTAATGAGCAGATATTTACCGTGAGTTGTAAAATCCCTCAGGTAGATGCTCTGGTGACAGCCGAAGGCTCAAGTCGTCGTAACGCCGAACAGGCAGCCGCTAAAGAATTGTTAATTACCCTGGGTCTTGAGGAGTCTGACGAATGACAACCCGTACCGGTTTTGTAGCTATCGTTGGTCGTCCGAACGTTGGTAAATCTACCCTGATGAACCGGATTCTGGGTCAGAAGCTGTCGATTACATCGCGTAAGCCACAGACGACCCGCCACCAGATTCTGGGTATTGTGACTGAAGAAGATACTCAGATTATCTTCGTTGATACGCCGGGGATTCATAAAGCTCAGGATAAGGCGATTAACCGCTATATGAACCGGGCAGCGACAACGGCAGTAAAAGATGTTGATCTGATTGTTATGGTCGTCGACCGTCTGCGTTGGACTGATGAAGACGAAATGGTGCTGCAAACTATCAAACAGCAGCGAGCACCATCTATTCTGGTGGTGAATAAAGTCGACTTTATAAAAGATAAAGACGAAATGCTTCCATACCTGGAGGAGCTTAGCCAGCGCCATAATTTTGATCAAATTATTCCTCTGAGTGCAAAAACCGGTCATAACGTCGAACGGATTGAGAATCTGATTCGCACTTATCTGCCAGAAAATCCGTATTTCTACCCGGAAGATCAGATAACAGACCGGAGTTCGCGCTTTCTTGCTGCCGAATTGGTACGCGAAAAAATCATGCGCCAGTTGGGTGATGAGCTGCCATACGAAATGACAGTTGAGATAGAAGAATTTACACACGATGGGCACCTGATCGAAATCAGTGCGCTTATCATGGTTGAACGTCCATCGCAGAAGCGTATCGTCATCGGTGAAAAAGGCTATCGCATAAAACAGATTGGTACCGAAGCACGCAAAGACATGGAGTCTTTATTCGACAGTAAGGTCATGCTGAATCTGTGGGTGAAAGTTAAATCCAATTGGTCTGATGATGAGCGGGCTCTGCGTAGCCTTGGCTACGACGACCGGGAAATATGAATGAATGGTGGGTAATACGACGTCAGCCGGTCGGTGAATCCGACTGGTTGGTTGATCTGTTTACCCGTCAATTCGGTAGGGTACGAGCGACAGCCAGCGGCCGGCGCTACCTCCCTGTACTCCACCAACACTGCCGTGGTGAGTGGTCTGAAAAATCGTCCCGGTTACAGATCAGGCTCGCTGAAGGCGGACAGGCGCACCATCTGGAGGGAAACGCTTTAGTTTGTGCTCTGTATCTCGAAGAGTTAATCATCCGGCTTTTACCCGAGCGGGACCCGGACGCTACACTCTACAGTCTCTATTCCAATGCCCTCACAGCACTTGCCGAAGGATTGCGAGCGGATATCTGGTTGCGCCTGTTTGAACAGCGGTTACTCAGCCACTGTGGCTATGGATTCAGCTGGTCCATTGATAGTGCCGGGCGGCCACTTGCAGACAGTGGGCAGTATCAATTTGTTCCGGGCGAAGGCTTTATAGCTCGTGAGGACGGCTATAGCGGTGAGGTGTTGCGTTACATCGCGGCTGGTGAGTTCCAGCGTCCGGGAGCACTGTCAACTGCCCGTAGCGTACTCCGACAGGCAATAGATGCACTGTTGTTGCAGCCATTAATCAGCCGTGAATTATTAATCTGACAATCCGGTGTACAATTCTTTATCACCCACATTCACCGAACGTTCTAAGGACTCGGATATGACCAACAAACGCGTACT
>JAYNJA010000044.1:11735-15206 GCA_038109705.1 Thalassolituus sp.
ATCCGGATCCTGTGCAGGCTGCGTTTGTTGCCGAGCACGCGGGTGCTGATGGTATTACTATTCATCCGCGTGAAGATGGCCGACATATTCAGGTGCGCGATGTAAAAGTGCTGGCTGGTACATTGCAGAGCCGCATGAACCTTGAAATGGCGGTGACGGAACAAATGATTGCTCTGGCCGAAGAAGTTCGACCTGCCGCCTGTTGTCTGGTTCCTGAAAAACGTGAAGAACTGACGACGGAGGGGGGGCTTGATGTGGCCGGTCAGGAAGCTCACGTTAAAAACGCTGTTACCCGCCTGGCAGCCATTGGTGCGGAAGTGTCACTGTTTATTGATGCTGACAAGGCACAGATCGATGCTGCTGTACGGACTGGTGCCCCGGTTATTGAGTTGCACACTGGTTGTTATGCCGATGCGGAAACACCAGAAGAGCAAGCTGCAGAGTTAGCCCGTATCCGTGAGGGAGCAAAATACGCGGCCGAACAGGGCTTGATCGTCAATGCTGGTCATGGCCTTCATTATCATAACGTGCAACCAATCGCTGCTATCCCAGAAATGAACGAACTGAACATCGGCCACGCCATTATCGCTCGTGCGGTATTCTCCGGACTGGAGCAGGCCGTTCGTGATATGCGCCAGCTTCTGATCGAAGCACGCCAATAAACCATGATTGGTAGCACGTTGTTCGGTGAAAAATCCTACGTACTCGGTGTGGGCACGGACCTGATCCGGCAACAGCGGATCGAGCAGGTCCTGGGGCGTCAGGGCGAGCGATTTGTGCGTAGGATTCTGACGCCGATGGAGATCGACCTGTTTCGTTCACATCGTGCGCCGGTTAATTACCTGGCAAAAGCCTTTGCTGCAAAGGAGGCGCTATCAAAAGCGCTGGGCACCGGCATCGCGCAGGGCGTCAGCTTTCAGGACTTTGCCATCGTAAGGGACAAGGCGGGTAAGCCGGAGGTGATTACCTTCGGGAAAGCCCGGGAAATGGTAGACGCCTGTCATGGACGATTGTTGATCAGCTTGGCTGATGAGGGCGATTTAATTCAGGCATTTGCTGTGCTTTCGTCGTGCAGCTGACGCTGCCAGTCATTTTCTTTTTCCCACTCCTGAAGCTCGTGAATCGCAGAAATAAGCTCGCGCATTGCCATCGGGAAATCATCGACGTTATTCGCTTTCAGACAGGTTTCAAACTGACCCAGGGCCCGGCGGATAAGTGGCACACCGCAATATCTGGCAGCGCCATGAAGCTTGTGCACAACTTCGAGAAGCTCATCGAGTGATTCTTCTTCCCACAGCTCAATAAGATGGTCCTTTTCGCTGGCCAGACTTGTCATCAGCATTGAAAACATGTCGATAGCAAGGCCGGTATTCTGGTTCGCATGATGCAGGGCGAGTTTACTGCTGAAAATCTCGTTTATGACGTCGCTACTGCTGTCTGACATTTTTTGCTGATTCTGCTGCGCTTTAAAGCCTGTCCAGCGTTCGATAATCCGGGCCAGCTGCTCCATGGAAACGGGCTTTGTCTGGTAGTCATTAAAGCCAGAGGCAATAAGAGCCTGGCGCTCGTCAGACATCGCATGGGCGGTCAGGGCAACAACTGGCAGTGTCCCCTGGCCAGGCAATTTCCTGATGCGTGCGGTCGCCTCAGTTCCTGACATTCCGGGCATCTGAATATCCATTAAGACCATGTCCAGGTCTTCACGACCGACCACGGCAACAGCCTCAAATCCAGACGGTGCCTGCAGTACATCTACTCCAAGTTCTTTCAGTAGGGTGACCACTAATTTCAGGTTGGCTTCGTTGTCATCAACGGCAAGAACGGTTGGTGTACGTTGGATTTTCTGTACGTCTTCAGCCTCGTCTGATGCGGTTGGTCGTCCTATCATCTGCAGAAGGTTGCGGCTTAGCTGCTGTTGGGTAAATGGATTCGATAAAACCGGAATACCGGAAGGGCGCTCTGCATTGTCTGTTAGATCGTTTCTGCTGATTGCCAATACCGGGATCGATTTATCCTTACAAAGCGCAAACCAGTCTTTGACATATTGATAACTCAGCGTTTCCCGTTCAGTGAAAATAATGGCTATGTCACACGGACGCTCATGCTGAAACTCGAAAAATTCTGTTGCAGACTCGTATGTTGTAAGTTCTGCGCCGCGTTTTTGCATTAACTCCAGTGTATCCTGAGCAGGCTCTTCGGTCGTATCAATGGTCGCTATTTTTATTCCTGCAAGTAACTCAGGCTGTAGCAGGTTATCTTCGTCGACCTCGACATCAATACTGAAAGAAAAGGTTGAACCATGACCTTCTTTGCTTTGAACGTTGATATCGCCGCCCATGGCTTCGATGAGCGCGCGTGAAATAATCAGACCAAGCCCGGTACCTCCATACTGACGGGCAATCCCTGGATCGGCTTGAGAAAAGGCCTGAAATAATCGCGCCTGCTGCTGCTCGCTCATGCCGATGCCGGTGTCTGTCACGTCAAACTGAATGCTGACGTGTCCATTGTCGCGGCGCAGTGGGTGAACCCGTACAGAAACGCCGCCATCATGGGTAAATTTTACTGCGTTACTACACAGGTTACTCAAAACCTGTTTCAGACGGAGACGGTCACCGAGAACGAAATCCGGCAATTCGGGAGAAATATACTGGCAGACATCGATCCCCTTGTTCCGGGCTTGAGGCGACAGTATCTGCAGTACCTCTTCAACAATATCGCGGAGTTCGAAGCTGTTGTTCTCAAGAATCAGCTTACCTGCGTCAATTTTCGAAAGATCGAGAATATCGTTAATAATGTTCAGCAGATCTTCGGAAGACTGGCGAATGGTATCGACATATTCACTCTGGCGTTCACTGACCTGAGTACGTGCGAGCAGATCAGAAAAACCAATTATACCGTTGAGTGGTGTGCGGATTTCATGCGAGACATTGGCCAGAAACTCTGATTTTGTCCGGTTAGCTTCCAACGCCTGACGGTTGCCGAGCATTAATTCGTGGTTGCGGATTTCCAGTTCATCGATAGTTTCCTGGCTTTCGCGGGAGGATTGTTCGAGCGCTTGCTGGTGCTCAATATTTTCACGCTGCATGGCTGCCGCCATGGCGTTAACGCCTGCTGCCAGATCCTGAAGTTCGCCACGGGCATTAACATGTATACGTGTATCAAGCTTGCCGCTGCGGATATCGTACAGGGCGTTGCGAATGTCTCTGACGGGATCAGATATATTGCGACTGATACGGATTGAAAAGAAAGAGCCTATTAGGAGTACGAGAATGATGATCACCAGCGATGAGGCAAAGTTCTGATACTGGATCAGGCGGGTATTAGCATAGGACAGTTCGACCTCTGCCCAGCCGAGCAGCTGACTTTCTGAATCGTTCTGTGGCTGCGCGTAAAAACGTTCTTCAAGCTGATCAGCGATCACCAGGTTCTGGGCAAAAATCGGTGCCTTTACACGCACAGACTCCGCCGTTC
>JAYNJA010000044.1:15216-15595 GCA_038109705.1 Thalassolituus sp.
CTGACCAGCTGTAGCTGATTACCCTGTAGTGAGGTAGCACTTATCCGTTCATTGAGCATTCTCGGCCCAGCATGAGCGAGGATATTCATCTCCTGATCGTACAGGTTGATGGCACGGACATCGCGCTCTTCAAGCATATTATTGGCAATATTCTGCAGGATGCCGAGGCTACCCGTCATTACCCCATATTCACAGGTCGGAGCCAGTTGCTTTGCCATTGCCAGAGCGCGCTGCTCTACCAGATCATTCAGATCACCGGAGCGGCTGGCGATAAAGAAAATACCGAGTACCAGAGACACCATGATGCCTGGCATCAGCGCCATAAAAAGAATGCGGTTGCGAATGCTCCAATGATTCATATGAGCGCACAGACAGGACC
>JAYNJA010000045.1:0-14991 GCA_038109705.1 Thalassolituus sp.
TCGGTACTCATGACTTCTCGCACGGTCTGATTCGGATCACTGACCAGTAATTTGTTGATGGTCAGGATGCCGATAAATTCGTTGTTACGGTTAACGACCGGCAGGTTATCTGTCATTTCTGGCAGGCTAGGGTGGCGACGCAGATAACGCATGACCACTTCGAGAGTAATGTCCGGACGGATGGTCACCGTGTCGGTATTCATCAGACCGCCGGCGCTGTCCTCCGGGTAGCCAAGAATGGCTTCCAGTCGTGCACGGTCCTGGTGGTCCATGACGTCGAGTACTTCCTGAGTCACACGCTCAGGCAGTTGCTGGAGAATGTCGGCTACGTCATCGTCGTCGAGTTCTGAGGCGAGATCTGCCAGTTCTTCAGCACTGAATTCCGACAGGAACTGAGTCTGCAGGTCTTCGCTGAGATATTGGAGTACTTCACCTTCGAGTTCTTTGTCGACCAGATCCCAAAGCACTTTACGCGCCTTAGGTGGTGATGATTCGATCAGGTGTGCAACGTCGGCAGGGGCCAGGCCTGAGTTGAGAATACGCTGTACTTTATTCAGGGCACCACTTTCCAGCGCCGCGTTAAGGCTATGGAGCTTAGCTTTTGCCTTTTCAGTGTGCTGTGCCATGGTGGAACTCAGACCGGATTCAGTTATGCAAGAATTCTAGCCTGATTGGACCGCTGATACCACGAAAGTACTCGCAGATTTGCTGCTAATAACCTGTTTTTTCGCGCTTTATTCTTCTTCGTCGAAGCGGTTGTTGATGATGGCGCAGATACCTGCCATGGCAGCTTCTTCGTCACTGCCATCGGTAATGATGTCGAGCTCGGTGCCTTTGCTGGCAGCGAGCATCATGACGGACATGATACTTTTACAGTCAACCATGCGGCCACTGTGGCCTACTTTGATCTGGCTGGAATAGGCTGTGGCGGTTGATACCAGTTTGGCTGCTGCCCGTGCGTGTAGACCGAGCTTGTTAATAATCAGAATTTTGTCCTGGATCATGTATACGCCTTAGGTTGCGTTGTCATCTCGTTTATAAGGCTGTCTGGCCCAGTTCCCGATGACGTACCTGTACATTGGGGTACATAGTGCGAAATTCAGAGGCAAGCTGTTCGGCCATATATACCGAGCGGTGCTGCCCACCGGTGCAGCCAATGGCAATGGTCATGTAGCTGCGGTTAGCTTCTATTAAGCGACCGGTCCATTGTGCCAGAAAGTCGCGGATACTCTGTCGCATTTCTGCAACTACGCCATGGCCATTCAGGAATGTCTGTATTTCCTGATCGAGCCCAGTGAGACTGCGCAGGGATTCATTCCAGTACGGATTCGGCAGGTGGCGCACATCAAAGACATAGTCAGCGTCGGTTGGAATACCGTGCTTAAAACCAAAGGATTCAAACAGGATCGACATTTCACCACTGGGCCGGTCAGCGACACGCAGTCTTACCAGCGTTCGCAGGTCATGTACTGACATATGGGTGGTGTCGAGAATGAGGTCTGCCATGTTAGCCACTGGCTCAAGCAGATCTTTTTCCCTTTCTATCGCTTCCGCCAGTGAGATGTTATCTGTTGTCAGTGGATGTTTACGGCGGGTCGCGCTGAAACGCTGCAACAGAATGTCTTCAGTAGCATCAAGATAGACGACATCGAGCTTGTATTGGTCGTGTGGCAGATCAAACAACAACTGATCGATGGGACCGTGACTGGCTGACAGGTTGCGGGCGTCGATACTGACGGCTACCCGAGTGAGCTTTTCATCGGCCTGGGCCTGTTGCGCAAGTGCGGCTAGCAGGCCGATTGGAAGGTTGTCTATGCAATAGAAGCCAAGGTCTTCGAGTACGTGCAGGGCACTGGATTTGCCCGATCCTGATCTTCCGCTGATTACTACCAGGCGCATAAACGTCTCCAATTCTATCCTGTGTCAGTGGCGTTCGGTGATGGCTCTTTGATAAAACTGGTGAGCGCTTGGGGCTTTGCGCAGCGACTCCCGGTATTCTTCCTGGCTGAAGTTTGATGCCAGGGTTGCCAGAATCTGCAGGTGTTCGTCTGTGGCTTCTTCCGGTACCAGTAAGGCAAACACCAGGTCGACTGAGTTGCCGTCAATGGCGTCGTAGTCGATGGGTTCTTCCAGCTTGAGCAGTATGCCCATCGCTTGTTGGCACTGTAGCAAGCGACAGTGTGGGATGGCGATGCCTTCGCCAATCCCGGTGCTGCCCATGCGCTCTCTTGCAAGCAGGCGCTCGTAGATATCATCCGCTGATGCGTCGCCAAGTTCCTCCGCGATCATCGCGGCAAGCATTTCTAACAACTTCTTTTTGCTGCTTACCGGAACGTTCTGCAACGCCCGTTCCGGAGTGAGGATATCTTCGATACGAAGTGTCATGTGATCAGCTCTGACCGTGTTGGCGGGCGACCTGCTTTTCTTTGTGCTTCAGAATCTGACGATCCAGCTTGTCTACCATCTGGTCGATGGCGGTATACATATCTTCGTTTTCTGCTGTGGCGTGCAGGTCATGACCTGTGATGTGAATGGTCGCTTCTGCTGTCTGGCGATCTTTTACGACTGTGAGGGTTACCTGTCCTGTGGTGATCTGATCCGTGTGGCGGGTCAGTTTCGACATCTTTTCTTCAACGTGGGCCTGCATTGCTTCGGTTACTTCTACGTGATGACCACTGATATTGATTTGCATGCCAAGTCTCCTGTGTCGCTGGCGTGTCTTACTTCAGATTATCTTAAGACTTCAGATTTTTTTAGTGCTTCAGATTAATTGTTTGCGTTCATTTGATGGTGGGATCAGCATCGCTTCACGGTATTTCGCAACCGTACGCCGTGCCACCTGAATTCCTTTTTCGCCAAGCATAGTCGCAATTTTGTTGTCGCTCAGCGGCTTACGGGCATTTTCTTCGGCGATCAGTTTTTTGATCATCGCGCGGATTGCTGTTGATGAGCATTCGCCGCCACTGTCCGTACTTACGTGACTCGAGAAGAAGTATTTAAGTTCAAAAATACCGCGCGGTGTGTGCATGTATTTCTGTGTGGTTACCCGGGATATGGTCGACTCGTGCATACCGACGGCCTCTGCAATATCGTGCAGTACCAATGGTTTCATACCTTCATCACCTTGTTCAAAAAAGTCGATCTGAAATTCGACAATTTTGGTCGCCACTTTGAGCAATGTTTCATTTCTGCTCTGCAAACTCTTAATAAACCACCGTGCTTCCTGCAGATTGTCTTTCAGGAATGTGTTATCGGCACTGTTATCTGAGCGGCGGATCAGAGCTGCATAGTCTGCGTTAACCCTGAGTTTGGGGGCAATGTCCGGATTCAGTTCGACGCGCCATTCATCACGGATCTGACGGACGATAACATCAGGGATAACGTATTCAGATTCTTCAGATGAGATGCCAGCCCCGGGTTTTGGGTTCAGTTCTTTTATCAGGCGCAGAACAGATTTGAGGTCTTCTTCGCGCAATTTAGTCCGGCGCATCAGCGTCTGGTAATCTCGGTTGCCCAGTAGCTCAATGTGATCGCGGATGACGGTGCGGGCTTCAATTAACCATGGAGTGCCATCAGGCAACTGATGCAGTTGTAGCAGCAGGCATTCGCGCAGATCGCGGCCGAATACTCCAGCAGGGTCGAACTGCTGCAGGCGGTGCAGTACAGCGAGTACTTCATCCTCTTCAACCTCGAGTGACGGGTCCATCGCTTCCAGAACATCTTCAATGGTGGTGTGCAGATAGCCGTCTTCGTCGACACCATCAATCAGCATGGTGGCTATTTCGTTGTCGGTATCGGACATCGGTGTCAGGTTCAGTTGCCAGAGCAGGTGATCCTGAAGGTTGTCACTGGTGGCGTAACGGGCGTCGTAATCGAAGTCATCGTCGAGCGCGCCTGTGCCTGAAGATACGCCGGCGCTTACCTGGTAGGTGTCTTCCCACTGGCTGTCGACTGGCAGTTCATCCGGGAGCTTGTCGTTTGCCCATTGTTCGTCGAGGGATTCCTGACCACCGTTGTCGTCGTAGTCATAATCACTGGTGTCGCTGGTATCGAAAGAGGAGTCGTTGCCGTCGAATGAGGCATCATTGTCGTAAGAATCGTTGTTGTAAGACGTGTCGCTGTCAGTACTGGAAGAAGCTTCCGGGTGCTCGTTATCTGACGAGGACTCGGAACCTGCGTCGTCGAACTCTTCACTCTCAAGCATGGGGTTAGAGTCCAGCGCTTCCTGAATTTCCTGCTGTAAGTCCAGCGTTGAAAGTTGGAGGAGCCTGATTGCCTGCTGCAGCTGAGGCGTCATGGTCAGCTGCTGGCCCATCTTGAGCTGAAGGGATGTCTTCATAAAATCCAGTAATTATGACCTGAGTAGCGAACCGCTTTTAAAAACTCTTCTGAGCATTATAGGCAAACCGGCCTGCTATGGAATCTGTTTTGCTAGCTTAACGTGACTTTACTCTGTGTTTCAAAGGCGGAAGTCGTTACCGAGATAGACTTCACGGACCTGTTCGTTGGCAAGAACGTCTTCTGCCGTGCCTTCGGCAATGATGTGTCCACCGCCGACGATAAAGGCTTTTTCACAGATGGCGAGGGTTTCACGGACGTTATGGTCGGTAATCAGAACACCAATGCCACGCGCTTTCAGCTGACGGATGATGTCCATAATGTCCGATACTGAAATCGGGTCTACGCCGGCAAAAGGTTCGTCGAGAAGAATAAATGATGGCTCGGCTGCCAGTGCTCGTGCAATCTCGACCCTGCGACGTTCACCACCAGACAGCGCCATACCTGCACTGTTGCGGATATGCTGAATATGGAATTCGTCGAGCAGTTGCTCAAGTTGGTCTTCACGCTGCTTGCGGTTGAGATCTTTACGGGTTTCAAGAATCGCCATGATGTTGTCGGCGACACTGAGCTTACGGAAAATCGAGGCTTCCTGTGGCAGATAGCCGATGCCCTTGCGTGCACGACCGTGCATAGGCAGACCGCTGATGTCTTCGTCATCAATCATGACGCGGCCACGATCGGCCTGAACCAGATTTACGATCATGTAGAAGCAGGTGGTTTTGCCAGCACCGTTCGGGCCTAGCAGACCGACAATCTGCCCGCTCTCGACGCTGATGGATACATCTTTTACGACCTCGCGGCCTGCGTAGCTTTTGGCCAGATGTTCAGCTTTCAGGACTTTCATGATCAGGGTTCTTCTGCAGGCTTCGGTGGCTGGATGACTACTTTGATTCGACCATCACCTGTGGTTTCACCCACGGGTGCCGAGTCGTTAGTTTGTTGGCCGCTGGCTTTTACTGTCTCAGAAACCATGTCATAGGTGATTTCTTCACCACTGAACAGGTTACCTTCCTGACGCAATTCAGCATCGCCTGTGACTGTGATGCGGCGCTCGGCTGTGTAGTAATCGATACGTTTGCCGTTGGCTTTAGTTATTGGTTTGTCGATTTCAATCTGCTGTTCGTAGCGCGCGGGGCGACCCTCGGCAACGGCTTTTTCCAGACTGTTGCCATTACGCAGTACCAGCAGGCGGTCGGCCTCAATTTTCAGGGTGCCCTGAGTCAGAATAACGTTACCTTCGTAGATGACGGTGCCGGCCCGACGATCAATTTCGGCGGTATCAGAGAGAATGGTCATCTCTTTCTGCCAGTCGTCCGGCAGGGCTGAAGCCAGTGCGGGAATCAGCATCAGGAGGCTAATGCCTGTTTTAATCAACGGGTGCATAAGTCGTTTTGACTCCACTTTTCAGTTCGAGGCGCTGGCGTGCGGTGTCGAAGCGCATACCTGTACCACTCATACGGCTATTCTGCCCGGTCATGACGACCAGTGCATCCGTCTCGGCAATACCCTGATCAATGTGATAACTCATGACTGATGTTTCCAGGCGCATATTATCGCTGCCATCTGCCGGCCGGATCAGAATGTCGCCGGATAAGCGCAGCGTATCGCTGTTACCTTTCAGTACCCCTTCTTTAGCAGTGAGAACCCAGTCCTCCTCGCTGCTGACCAGTACGCGTGGGGCGGTGAATACGGTCAGGTCACCCTCCGGGAAATGGCTGGATGATGCCGCATAAAAGTTGTCAGCCAGTTTGCCGGTATCGTCGTAGCGGCGACTGAAGAGTACATCGCCGTAGTAATCCGGTTCCTTTATGCTCTGATCCACTTCCTGTTGAGTGATATCGCGTGTGTACCTGTCTACTGCCAGAAATACCAGGCCGACAAAGGCGGTAATTAACAGCAGCAGATAACGCTTCCGCATCAGATAACGCCTGCGCGCAGAAGGTCGTGCATGTTGATAACACCCACGGTTTTGCCGCTATCCTGAACGACCAGGGCATTAATCTTGGCGTCTTCCATAATTTTGAGCGCTTCTGCTGCCAGCATGCCCGGTGCGGTCGTGCGGCAATTCTGTGTCATTACGTCTTTAATCAGAGCGTCACGGATATCAATGCCATGGTCAATGGCACGACGTAAGTCACCGTCGGTGAAGATGCCAGCGAGAGCACCGTCTGCTCCGGCGACAGTGGTCATACCGAGGCCTTTTGATGTCGCGATTAACAGAGCTTCTGGCAGTGGTGTCTCAGGGGTGACCACAGGAATCTGTTCACCGCTGTGCATGATGTCTTCGACTTTCAACAGCAGGCGTCGACCCAGGCTGCCACCCGGGTGCGAGAAGGCAAAGTCTTCGGCGGTAAAACCTTTGGCTTCAAGCAGTGCAATGGCCAGAGCATCCCCCATAACCAGTGCGCAGCTGGTAGAGGAGGTCGGTGCCAGATCCAGCGGGCAGGCTTCCTGATCCACACCGGCATACAGGTGGCTGTCAGCGGCTTTGGCCAGAGTGGATTCTTTATTACCGGTCATGCTGATCAGCTGTGTGCCCTGACGCTTCAGCAGTGGCAGCAGGCTTGTAACTTCGCTGGTCTCGCCGGAGTTCGACAAGGCAATCACAACGTCACCGGCGGTGATCATACCCATATCACCATGGCTGGCTTCGCCCGGGTGGACAAAGAAAGCAGGAGTACCGGTACTCGCCAGAGTCGCTGCCATCTTGTTACCGATATGGCCCGACTTACCCATGCCAGTGACAACCACACGTCCACGGCACTGAATAATCATCTGACAGGCGCGGGTGAAGTTATCGTCGAGGTGGTCTGGCAGCTGGCCGATAGATTCCTGCTCCATGCGGATAGTGCGACGAGCAGAGTCGATGAAATTAAAGGTCGTAGATTGAGTCATAATTATTGATTCGCCATAAACAGGGTCAGCAGGTAGGCCACGTAGCCACCGCATAGCAGTACGCCGGGAATCCGACCCAGTGTACCGCGCTTATAATTCAGGATAAAAAACAGCAGCAGCGCGAAAGTTGCACCGGCCATAACGATATAGTCACGGTAGAGCGCGTCGGGTTCCACCGCAGTGACCGCCAGAATGCCGGGAATCGGCATAACGGCGAGCAGGTTAAAAATGTTCGAGCCAATGACGTTACCGATAGCGATGTCATGATGACCTTTTAGAGCACTGGCAACTGATGCCGCAAGCTCTGGCAAGCTGGTGCCAATAGCGACGATGGTCAGGCCAATAATCAGATCAGATACGCCCATGGCTGAGGCAACACCGGTCGCTCCCCAGACCAGTGCTTTGGAACTGGCCATTAATACCACCAGACCTGTGACCAGCCAGAAAGCGGCTTTGCCTGTAGGCGTGTTTTCGATTTCAGCTGCTTCGTCTTCGTCGATTATGTCTTCACCGCTGTCACCTGCCTGTTGGAACATCAGCCACAAAGCGAAAACCAGCGCGGCGATCAGAATCAGTGCATCTGTTAAGTCCAGTGACAGGTCAATCAACACGACTCCTGCAAGCAGTGTGATCATCATCAGCAGAGGCAGTTCTTTTTTCAGCAGACCTTTTTGCAGCGGAATCGGAGCTACCAGCGCGGTTACACCAAGCACCAGCGCAATATTAGTAATGTTGGAGCCGACGGCATTACCAATTGCCAGATTGCCTGCTCCATCAAGTGACGCCATCGCCGAGACAAACATCTCCGGCGCTGACGTGCCGATAGATACAATGGTCAGGCCAACCAATAAAGGAGACATCCCGAGATGGCGGGCTGTAGCCGCCGCACCGATGACAAATTTATCGGCACTCCATACAAGAAATACCAGGCCAGCGAGAATTGCGCCGATTTCGGGATACATCATCAGAGAGGGCTCATTAAGGGCTCAGGGAAAAACAGCCGCTCATTGTACCGGAGGTAGAATTCCACGCAATTGCAACAGGGCGTTTCAGCAGAGCCACCTAATCTGGGCCCTAATTGCCGTTGGTCTCGTCTTTACATTGCTATATGCTTAGCCGCAATAACAAATTCCAGATCACCGGACGGTACAAGGCAACCCGATGTCAGACAGCAGTTCCCACGTTGAAGTACGTGATGTCACCTTTTATCGGGGGCAGCGCCGCATCTATGACGGCCTTAATGTATCGTTTCCGAAGGGTAAAATTACCGCCATCATGGGCCCCAGTGGCACCGGTAAAACGACACTTCTGCGCTTAATCGGCGGTCAGCTGAAGGCCGACGAAGGAGAAGTCCTGGTGAGCGGCAAAGACGTTGGCAAGATGAGTCGCGCCGAGTTGTTCGAACTGCGCCGTAACAAAATGGGCATGTTGTTTCAGACCAGCGGCCTGTTTACTGATCTGAATGTTTTCGAAAACGTCGCGTTTCCGCTGCGTACTCACACCGACCTTCCGGACGACATGATCCGCGATCTGGCGCTGATGAAGCTCGAAGCCGTCGGTCTTCGCGGTGCTCGCGACATGTTCCCGGCAGAACTGTCCGGCGGCATGATCCGTCGTGTGGCGCTGGCACGCTCTATTGCGATGGACCCCGAGCTCATTATGTACGATGAGCCGTTTACCGGGCTTGATCCTATTTCTATGGGGATGATTCTTCGCCTGATAAAAGGCCTGAACGAAGCTCTCGGCCTCACCAGCCTGCTGGTGTCTCACGATGTTGATGAATCCTGCGAAATCGCTGATTACCTCTGCATTCTGTCGGGTGGCAAAGTGATTGGGTTTGGCACTCCGGATGAATTACGCAATGGCGATAATGCCGAAGTTCGCCAGTTCCTGAGCGGAGATCCGGATGGCCCGGTACCGTTCCATTACCCGGCGAATGATTACCGCGATGACCTGATGGCAGGAGAAGGCTGATGATTAACCAGATCCGTAATCTTGGCCGTCATGGTGTGGAGTCGATTCAGTCGATTGGCCGCGCCGGCATGTTGTTCGCCCAGTCTATTACCTGGGGTGGACCGGGCAGTGCAGGTTTTCTTGATCTGATCCGGCAGATTCATTCGGTGGGTGTGCGCTCACTTTCCATTATTGTTGTTGCCGGTTTCTTTGTCGGTATGGTGCTCGCTCTGCAGGGGCACAACATTCTGGTGAAGTTCGGTTCGGTATCTGCGCTCGGTACTATGGTGTCTCTCACGTTATTGCGTGAACTGGGTCCTGTAATGGCCGCTCTTCTGTTTGCGGGGCGGGCAGGGTCTGCGTTGACCGCAGAGATAGGTCTGATGAAGGCCACCGAGCAATTGTCCGCGATGGAAATGATGGGCGTTGATCCGCTAAAACGTGTGATTACGCCGCGCCTGTGGGCCGGGATGATCAGCGTACCGATTCTGGCATTGCTGTTCAGCACAGTGGGAATCTGGGGCGGAGCGTACGTTTCTGTTGATCTGTTAGGGCTCTATGACGGTGCCTATTGGGGCAACATGGCCAGCACCGTTCAGTTTTATGAAGATGTGGTGAAAGGTCTGATCAAGGCGGCCGTATTTGGCGTCGTAGTGACCTGGATTGCGGTGTATCAGGGTTACGATGCCGTACCTACGTCCGAAGGTATTGGTAAGGCAACAACTCAGACCGTGGTGATTTCTTCGCTGGCAGTACTGGGACTGGATTTCATACTGACTGCGGTCATGTTAGGAGGCGTGTAAAACATGCGTATGCGTAATGTCGAGCTGATGGTCGGCGGTTTTATGGTAATGGGCATTATTGCTCTGGTGTTAATGGCATTCCGTGTAAGCGGCCTGAGTATGGACGCTACTGGCGAAACTTATACGATTAAGGCGCGCTTTGAGAACCTGGGCGGTCTGACCGATAAAGCCAAGGTATCTCTGGCAGGTGTGACCATCGGTCGTGTAACCCGTATATCACTCGATGAAGAGTGGTACGCGGCTGTGGTTGAAATGGAAATTGATAAATCCATGAGCACGCTGCCAATCGATACCAGTGCGGCGATTCTTACTGCCGGTCTGCTGGGCGAAAAATACATCGGCCTGAGTGTTGGTGCCGAGATGGAATATCTGGCCGACGGCGATTGGGTTAACGACACTCAGTCAGCAATCGTTCTTGAAGAACTGATCAGCCGCTTCCTCTTCAGTAAGGCGGAAGGTTAATGGCTGCACCAGCGCTGACATTAGATAAGCCGGGGCTCGCAGTGGTCTCCGGCGATCTGACCCTGCACACCGTGAGCGCGCTCATTGATAAGGGGCAGGAGTTGATCAGTGAAGCCGATGGAGAGCTGACGTTCGACTTCAGTGATGTGGTCCGTTTCAGTAGTGCCGGTGTGGCATTGCTACTGAACTGGATGCGTTCCTCCGTGTCTCATAACGTACGCCTGCGTATCGTGAACCCGCCGCAAGACCTCGACGCCATCGTCAGAATCTGCGATCTGGAAGAGGTTTTTGAGCCCCTTCTTGATCAGAGTGCCTGACAGACCGCATTGGTGGCTTCGGTTCGGGAGGTAAATCCGCTATCATTGGGCGCTTTTCCTGATATTGAATGGTAGTAAGGGTTATGTCCCCGGAAGAAATCCTGGCAGTACTGCAAAAAGAAGCCCCAGAAGTTACCTGGTCGGTGGTCGACGGCTACGTCAAAGAGATCAGCGGCGTGGGTGAGGTATTTGAAGGCCTGAACGCAGTGAAACGACAGCAGTTCGTTTATAAAATCCTCAATCCTTATATTGTTGATGGCACCCTGCATGCGGTATCCATCAACACCTGCACGCCGGCTGAAAAAGCCAACGCGTAAGAGCCCACTATGGAAAAACTGAGAATAGAAGGCGGCAACCGTCTTAACGGTGAAGTACGCATTTCTGGTGCGAAAAACTCCGCACTGCCAATTCTGGCGGCAACCCTGCTGGCGGAAGGCCCGATGCATGTCGGCAACCTGCCACACCTGCACGACATCACAACCATGCTTGAGCTGTTGGGCTGCATGGGGGTCGAAGTTGCTATCAATGAAGACATGTCAGTAGAAACCGTATGTGGTGAACTGAACAGTCTGGTCGCGCCTTATGATCTGGTGCGCACCATGCGGGCATCTATTCTGGTTCTTGGTCCATTGCTGGCACGTTACGGCGAAGCCGAAGTATCCCTGCCGGGCGGTTGCGCCATCGGTTCGCGTCCGGTTGATCTGCACTTGCGCGGTATGGAAGCGCTGGGCGCACAGGTCGAAGTTAAAGAAGGTTACGTTAAAGCCTGGGCACCAGAAGGTCGCTTAAAAGGCGCGAACATTTTCCTGGATACCGTGACCGTTACCGGTACTGAAAACATCATGATGGCTGCAGTACTGGCTGATGGACGTACTGTGATTGAAAACGCGGCGCGTGAGCCAGAAGTTGTCGATCTTGCCAACTGCCTGAATGCCATGGGTGCCAAAATCACCGGTGCTGGTACCGACACTATGGTGATTGAAGGTGTTGAAAAACTGCACGGCTGTGAGTTCCGTGTACTGCCAGACCGTATCGAAACCGGTACCTTCCTGGTGGCTGCAGCCGTGACCGGTGGCCGTGTGCTGTGTAAAGACACTGACCCACTGCTGCTGGATGCGGTACTGCATAAGCTGCAGGAGTCCGGCGCAGAAATCAAAACTGGCGAAGACTGGATCGAACTCGATATGCACGGCAAGCGTCCGAAGGCCGTGAACATCCGCACTGCGCCGCACCCGGCATTCCCGACCGATATGCAGGCACAGTTTGTTGTGCTGAATGCAGTGGCGGAAGGCACGGGCACTGTGATCGAAACTATCTTTGAAAACCGCTTTATGCACGTCCAGGAACTGGTACGTATGGGCGCGGACATCAGTGTTGAAGGCAATACCGCCATCGTTGTCGGCAAAGACAAACTGGGTGGTGCGCCTGTAATGGCCACCGATCTGCGAGCATCTGCCTCACTGGTGATCGCCGCACTGGTAGCCGACGGCGCAACCGACGTAAACCGCATTTATCACATTGACCGCGGTTACGAATGTATTGAAGAAAAATTCCAGCAGCTGGGCGCGAACATCCGCCGCCTGCCTGCCTGACGCAACATCCGAACAGAGGATCAGACTTACCATGACTCAGCCATTGACCATCGCACTCTCTAAAGGGCGTATTCTGGATGACACACTTCCGCTGCTGGCGGAAGCGGGTATTCATCCGGCTGAAGATATTCAGAAAAGTCGTAAGCTGATTTTTGATACCAACCATGAGCATATTAAGCTGGTGGTGATCCGCGCGACCGACGTGCCGACTTACGTTGAATATGGCGCTGCCGACCTCGGTGTTGCCGGTAAAGACGTACTGATGGAGTACAACAGCTCTAATCTGTGCGAGCCTCTGGATCTGAACATCGCCACCTGCCGTCTGATGACCGCTGCGCTGAAAGACGCCGAGCTGCCAGCAGGCCGCTTAAAAGTCGCGACTAAGTTTGTGAACGTGGCAAAAACCTACTTCGCAGAGCAGGGCCGTCAGGTCGATATCATCAAGCTCTACGGTGGTATGGAACTGGCGCCGATTATGGGTCTGGCTGATCTGATTGTGGATATCGTCGATACCGGCAATACCTTGAAAGCAAACGGCCTCGAAGCCCGTGATCTGATCGCACCGATCAGCTCTCGTCTGGTAGCGAGCCGCGCCTCGATGAAAGTAAAATACAACCAGATTCAACCTATCATCGACCAGATGGCTGCCGCCGTTGAGCGTCAGCGTAACGCCTGAGGGGTACCGGTATGAGCATTAACATCCGTCGTTTCCGTTCTGATCAGGCAGACTTCGCCCAACAGATGGACGAGCTGCTGGCATGGGAAGCCGTGTCAGACGCAGGCGTTCAGACCGCCGTGACCAACATCGTTAATGATGTGCGAGCGCGTGGTGATGAAGCCCTGATCGAATACACCAACAAATTCGACCGTACTTCAGTCTCTTCTATGGCTGAACTGGAACTGTCGCAGGAACAGCTGCAGGCTGCTCTGGATGGCCTGAGCGATGCTGAGCGTACCGCGCTGGTGACCGCCGCCGAGCGCGTGCGTGCTTACCACGAAAAGCAGAAGCAGGATTCCTGGAGCTACACAGAAGCCGACGGCACCATGCTGGGCCAGAAGGTGACGCCAATGGACCGCGTCGGTATCTATGTACCGGGTGGTAAAGCTGCGTACCCGTCGTCTGTGCTGATGAACGCGATTCCAGCACACGTTGCAGGCGTTTCTGAAATCATCATGGTGGTACCGACACCGGGTGGCGAACTGAACCAGTTGGTACTGGCAGCCGCCGCTGCTGCAGGCGTAACCCGCGTATTTACCGTGGGCGGTGCGCAGGCTGTTGCTGCTCTGGCCTATGGCACTGCGACTGTACCTAAGGTCGACAAAATTGTTGGTCCGGGCAACATCTATGTAGCAACCGCGAAGCGTATGGTATTCGGTGCTGTTGGTATCGACATGATCGCCGGCCCGTCAGAAATTCTGGTGGTGTGCGACGGTGATACCAACCCAGACTGGATCGCCATGGACCTGTTCTCACAGGCAGAGCACGACGAAGATGCCCAGTCGATTCTGGTAGCTACTGATGAAGCCTTCCTTGATCAGGTACAGGCCAGCATTGAAAGACTGCTGCCGACTATGGAGCGTGAACCGATCATCCGTACCTCGCTGACCGAGCGCGGCGCCATGATTCTGGCCTCAGGCAAAGAAGATGCTCTGGAGCTGATCAACCGTATCGCGCCAGAACACCTTGAGCTTTCGGTGGAAGATCCGGACAGCTGGCTGCCAGGTATCCGCCACGCTGGTGCCATATTTATGGGTCGTTACACCGCAGAAGCCCTTGGCGACTACTGTGCCGGACCAAACCACGTACTGCCTACTTCAGGCACTGCGCGCTTCTCATCACCGCTGGGTGTGTATGACTTCCAGAAGCGTTCATCGTTGGTGAAATTCTCTGCAGACGGCGCGTCTGAAATGGGGAAAGTGGCTTCCGTGCTGGCACGGGGAGAGCACCTGACTGCGCACGCGCGATCGGCGGAGTATCGGATTAAAGACTGACGTCTTATCTGGTTTAAAGAGCCCGGCGATGCCGGGCTTTTTTGTTTTTTCTTTTATAGGTTGGGGCCACCTTCGGTGGGCGGACTTCTTTGACTGCCGCCAGGCCTTTGTTTTTTCTGCAAGGGGCAGGCCCCTTCCGATCTTATGCAGCCTTTGGCTGGATTACTTCTTTAGCTACCGCTATGTCCCTATGCCCTTGTTGGGGGACCTTGTCCCCCGGGCGGGCGGCCCATCCCCCTGCTTTCGCGCTTTCTGGGCCGTAAACCCGATATTTACTGGCTTTTACGGCAACCGGCTCCGGCGGGCATCCATGCCCGTATGGAGCCTCGTTCGGCATCCTGCCTCACGTTGCCTGCAAAGCTGGCGTAAATCCCGGCGGCCCCAGAGGCGCATTGCCATCCCGCGAAACCCTCTCACAAAATGAAAACCGATGTCGCCGCAAAGCGCTGATGAAACCCGGCTTGTGATGACCCCGCAGGATCGCAGATAACGATGGGAGCTAACCGGCAGGACGCCGGTTAAGCCTGCCCGCGGCCATGGATGGCCGCTGCAGGCGTCCCCCAATCGGTATCAAGAGACAAGGATCAGGGCATCACGCCGGAAAAGGGGATCGGAAGGGGCCTGCCCCTTGCAGAA
>JAYNJA010000046.1:0-3999 GCA_038109705.1 Thalassolituus sp.
CTGCAGATATAGAATATCGTTCCTGATCTCGCGTCGGCAGCGTCCAGTCTCGGAAAAGGCACCGCAGACGTTCAGAGCATGGCAAGCCTTATGCGCCAGAAGTCATCCGACGCTAAACACTCCATGGATGAAATGTCGCGTTCCATTCAGGAGGTGAGCCATACAGCCAATGAAGCGAGCACCGTGATGCAACAAACCCGGGATGCATCGGCCGAGGGTCTGAGCATCGTTCACACATCGATCGACAACTCCCGTGAACTGAACACCCAGATTATTGAAGCCGCCGGCCGCGTAGAACGGCTGGTGAAAGATACTGAAGATGTTTCCAGCATTCTTGATGTCATCTCCGCCATTGCCGAACAGACTAATCTGTTAGCCTTGAATGCGGCGATTGAAGCAGCACGTGCCGGCGAGCAAGGGCGCGGGTTCGCGGTTGTTGCCGATGAAGTAAGAGCGCTGGCATCCAGAACAGCAGGCGCGACGACTGAAATCCGCGATGTGCTTAGCCGTTTAGAAGTTGCCGCCAACGAAACTGTGCAGTCGATGAATCTTGCCAAAGAACATTCTGAACGAAACGAAGAGCAGGCCGGCCAGACTGGCGACCGCATCAGCGGCATCAAAACCCAGGTAGAAAGCGTTAATAGTATGGGGCTGGTGATTGCTCAGGCCACCGATGAGCAAAGCGCAGTTGTGCGCGAAACCCACGACATGATCACATCGATGAACGATTCCATGAAGTCTATCGACAAGGCATTCGGCGATCTCGCAAGCATGGCTGGCAGCCTGCAGAGTGCTGCAGACAAACTGCAGACATCGACATCCCAGTTCCGGCTGTAACCTTGAAATAAAGCATTGATTACAAAATTAACAGTGGACTCTGGCCCAAAGGACTAAACTCAGTAAAGATTCAGTTTCTGAAATAAGCAGACAGTCAGCGCCAGAATTAAGCGTTCACGGGTGGTATTAAGTGGCAGCAATTACCGAAGATCAGATCAGCAGCATAATGCAGGGCATCCGTATCCCTCCGCAGCCACAGATACTGGTGGATCTGCAGATGGAGCAGATGTCTGCTGACCCTGATCCCCGGGCTATAGCCCGGCTTATAAGCCAGGACGTTGGCCTTACCGGTGCCATTCTCAAGGTTGTGAACTCGCCGTTTTACGGCCTCCGCACGCCAACAATGTCCGTGGAGCAGGCAATTGCATTGATCGGCATAGATAGTGTGGTAAACGTAGTCAACGGCCTCGCCATCCGCAGCGAGCTCAGCGATGACAACATTGTCCAACTCAACCGTTTCTGGGATACGGCATCGGACATCGCTCACATGGCTGTAGAGATTGCTCATCTGATCAACTTTGAACCAACAGACTGGGCCTACACGCTCGGACTATTCCACAACTGTGGCATACCCTTGATGATGATGCGCTTCGACAATTACTTCACCATCATGGAAGAGTCATACGCCCACCCGGAAAAACGCGTAGTCGACACTGAAAATGAATATCTGGATACCAATCACGCAGTCATTGGTTACTACACTGCCAAGTCGTGGCGTGTGCCAAAACCGATCTGTGACGTGATCAGCGAACACCATAACGCGACGCGCTACTTCAACAGCAGCAACGACAGTGATGACATCCGCAAGACCATGCTGGGAATTCTGAAGTTAGCCGAACACATCTGTGGCAACTACCGGATTCTGGGACGGCAGGATGAAGATTTAGAGTGGAAGACTATCTCAACGGAGGTGCTTGCTTATCTGGGGATCGGTGATTACGACGTTGAACAGCTGGTGCTCAATTATCAGGAAAGCGGCGCCGGAGCCCAGAACTATTGAGCCCCAACAAGTTACTGCAACTCAGTTCAACCCCATTGCCTTCATCACCACATGCTGTTTTACCGGCATCACGCGATCGAACAATCTCATGCCTTCATTACGCAGTAAGCGCACCAGCGGCTGATCTGAACCAAACAGACGCTTAAAGCCTTCCATCACCGCCATGGTTGCCAGATTGTCGGCCTCACGACGACGTTGGTAACGAGCCAGCACGGCATCAGAGCCTGGAGACATCCCTTTACTCAGAGCGCGCAGAATTTCTTCCGCTAATACTTCAGCATCTTTAAAGCCCAGGTTTACCCCCTGACCAGCAAGAGGATGAATCGTGTGTGCCGCATCGCCGGCAACAACCACACCGCGATCATAATACTGGCGTGCATGGCGCTGGCGCAGAGGGAAGCGCTGACGACGGGACACTTCAGTGATCTGCCCGAGGTGCCCTTCAAATGCCTGAGTCAGGGCCTGACAGAACTCCTCATCGTTCATAGCCAATGCAGCATCGGCTTCATCAGGCTCAGTCGACCAGACGATTGAAGCCAGGTGATCATCACTATGCAGGGGCAGGAACGCCAGCGGGCCTTGTGGGCGGAAGCGTTGCCAGGCGGTTGCTTCCATACTCTTTTCGGTACGCACCGTCGCGACAATCGCATGATGGCCATAATCCCACTCACGGGTACTGATACCGGCCATCTGACGCACATTAGATAAAGCACCGTCAGCACCTATCAACAGGCGCGTCTGCAGCTTCTCTCCGTCCGTCAGGGTCACCGGCAGATAACCGCTATCATCCGGATTATCAAAGCTCTGCACTTTAGTTGTGAGGTGGCTGATATTGGTGGCCCCATCATTCACCTGCTGCAGTGCCCAGAGCGTCTGGCGGTTTTCAACAATGTGGCCCAGCGCTGGCACATGCAGATCTGCGGCATCAAAGGTCACCGAACCTGTGCCTTCGCCATCCCAGACATGCATACGGGTATAACCCGACAGCACCTCACGCGGTAGCTTATCCCACGCGCCGATACGGGTCAGAAATGCCTGACTCTGAGCAGTCAGGGCACTGACACGCAGGTCATAATCATCTACACCCTGCGCAGCTGACTCTGGTTCAGCCAGCACCGCAGGGTCAATCAGTGCGATCTCTGGTGCTGGTACGTGTTGGCTTAGTGCTGCGGCGAGTGCCTGACCGACCAGACCCGCACCCACAATGACAACATCAAACTGATTGGTATTCTTCTGCATTTTCTTACCCCAATTTTGCCGCAGTGTGCCCCAGCCCCATGGCATGGCGGGCAAATAAACGACGCGCTACCGGGGAGGCCGACATCGTCAGTAAGCCAGCATCACGCAAAAACGCCAGAGCAGGCTGGCGCGTGCCAAACAAACGCGGCAGCAGGTCGCTGGCACCTATAGTGTTACGCTGATCGGCGGCTTGCTGGGCCTGATACGCCTGCAACACCTTGAGATCGCCGGGATTCTCACCGCGCATAGCGGCATTGTTGATATGCTCTGCCAGAACGGCCGCGTCCCGTAAGGTCAGATTAAAGCCCTGACCAGCGACCGGGTGCAGACTGTGTGCTGCATTGCCCAACAGAACCAGAGAACGCCTTACCTGCTCGGACGCTTTCACCAGCGCCAGCGGGTACGTTAAACGCTCACCAATAGCAGTAATATTGCCGGTGCGATGACCAACACGCTGCTGTAACTCGGCAATAATGGCGTCGTCAGTTTACGCATGCTTACTGTCCACAACGTCTTCAGAGAGCGTCCAGACAACAGCAAAGTCGTATTTATTAAGCGGCAGTAACGCAATCGGGCCATCACTGCTGAAGCGTTCGTAAGCCCAGTGACCATGAAGCTGATCACAACGTATCTGAGTCACCAGGGCTTTGGTGCCATAGTCTTTACGCTGATGGTGAATGCCAAGACTGGCCGGTAACGAAGAACGACCGCCGTCTGCCATTATCAGCAGGCGAGTATCGAGTTCACGACCGTCAGCAAGAGAGAGCTTTGCACCTTCAGCGGTCATTCGTACTGAGGAGACTTCCGCTGGCGCAAGCAGGTTCAGGCCTACCGCCTGCTCCAGTCCACTGAGCAGACCCTGCCCGAGACGATGGAAGACGCCTACCAGATCCTCGCCGGCGCGCCCGACCCGACCGCGGTGG
>JAYNJA010000046.1:4047-14963 GCA_038109705.1 Thalassolituus sp.
AAGAGCGTCGGCATCCTGCTCGCTGGCGTGCAGCTGAGTCTGGCCGAATCGCCCCTCGTCGCTGACCTGAATATGTTCAATTGCACAGGCATGACTGGCAATACCATCCCAAAGGTTCAGCGCCTCCAGAATCTGGCGAGTCCCCCAGGACAGAGCCGTCGCACGCCCATCGAAACTGGGTGGGCGATCATCTTCGGCGCTATCCCAGTTCAATGGCTGACGATCTATCAGCGCCACCGTGAGACCGGCTTTACGCGCAGGCTCTAACAGGTGTAAGAGACTGGCACCGGCCATACCGGCACCCAGGATGGTGATATCTGCACTCAGAGTCTGTTCTGTCATCGTCTCATTACAACCTTAAGAAAAACCTCAGGCGCTCATCAGCGCTTCGATATCTGCAATTTCTTTCACAACGTCACGGGTCAGGATGTCACAACCATCTTGTGTCACCACCACGTCGTCTTCGATACGAATACCAATACCACGCCATTGCTCATCAACGGTCTCGTCATCCGGAGCGATATACAGACCCGGTTCGATGGTCAGAACATGACCCGGTTCCAGTTCACGCCATTCACCGTCAACACGGTATTCACCGACATCATGTACATCCATGCCTAACCAATGCCCGGTTTTGTGCATGTAGAACTGGCGGTAAGCGAGGGACTCGATCAGTTCATCGACATCGCCCTCAAGTAAGCCGTATTGCACCAGGCCTTCTGTCAGCACTTTCACCGCCGCTTCATGTGGCTGGTTCCAGTGATTACCCGGTTTAGTCGCTGCAATCGCTGCGTACTGAGCATCCAGCACCAGCTGATACAGTTTGCGCTGTGGCTCTGTGAAACGCCCGTTAGCCGGGAACGTCCGGGTAATATCGGAGGCGTAATAATCCAGCTCGCAGCCCGCGTCGATCAAGACCAGATCACCGTCTTTAATTTCATCATCGTTGCGCGTGTAGTGCAGGATGCAGCCGTTATCTCCAGCACCAACAATCGATGGATACGCTGGCCAACGGCTGCCTGCTGCCATAAATATCTGCATCAGCTCGGCTTCCAGCTGATATTCGCGCATGCCCGGACGCACGACCTGCATCGCACGAGTATGGGCTTCGGCACTGATCTGCGCCGCTTTGCGCATCACCCGGATTTCGTCGGCGGATTTAACCAGACGCTGCTCGTGTAACAAATGATCCAGCGCACAGAACTCATGCGGAGGCGTGGCACCACTGCGCACCTGCGCCTTGATGTGGTTGACCCACTGCATCAGTTTCTGGTCGAACTCCGGACTGGTGCCCAGGTTGGCGTAGATACGCTCTTTGCCTTCAATCAGGCCCGGCAGAATGTCGTCGATGTCAGTAATCGGGAACGCATCATCACACTCAAGCACGTCGATGGCGTCTTCGGGACCGACGCGACGGCCGGTCCAGATTTCCTGTTCTTTGATTTTCTCCTGACAGAAGAGCACGTATTCGCCATGCTCACGGCCGGGAATCAGAACCAGAACAGAATGCTCTTCATCAAAGCCGCTGAGGTAATAAAAATCACTGTCCTGACGGAATGGGTGCTCAACATCGCGGTTGCGCACCGTCACTGGCGCAGAAGCCAGAATGGCGATGCTGCCCGGCGTCATTGAGTTCATCAGTTCACGGCGACGTTTTGCGTATTCCGCGCGGTCCAGTTTGATCATAGATAACCTCAGTGCAGCGTTTTGTCATTGGTCGCTGGAGCAGGAGTATTGAATGCATAGAACACAGTCAGCGCTGCTACGCGGGCGTGCTCGGCCAGTTCATTCAGCAGTTGCTGGTTTTCCGGATCGTTGGCATCTGCACCCTCAAGAGATGCCTGCGAGAAGGCATCAAGGTGCTGCAGTACTTCGAGTACGTCTTTGTCTGGAGTGCCCGAGACTTTGCCAGAAGCACCGAAACCATCAAGAAAACCTTTGCTCCACTGTGCCAGACATTCAACCTGCTCGTCGATGTCTGCTTCTTCATCATCCGGGAGTAATACTTCAAATGCCATGTCCTCGGCACCCATCGCAACCATAACCTCTTCGTAAAAGGCCAGTAGCTGTGGACGCAGGGCATCGGTAATGGCATCAATTTCCAGATAATCTGCCGCTTCCTGCAGCCAGTTTTCTGGCGTCAGTCGTCCGCCGGTTGCTACATACCCCGTGAGCCATCCGTGCAGCGCTGAAGGCGACTGATAACAGCCATCTTCATCCCACTGGTCTGCCAATTCTGGATAATTGATCGCCATATGAACCTCTGAAAACGATAATTGTCCGATTCTACCACTACCCGGGCCCAGTAATAAGGTAGGACGCATTGACCAGCCGGCCACGGGCCTCTTATAGTTAGCATTCATGTTGTATCCGTACTTTAGCTGGCGGATACCATGTCTGTACCATGCCGATCGATCAACAAGGTGACGGACCGCGATGCAAGAGGCTGAGATTCAATCCCTGCTGCTGAAGATTGAGAAACTTCTCGATGTTCACGAAAACCTGCGCGAGCAGAATAAAGCGATGCGCAATGCCGAAGCCGAATGGCAGGCTGAGCGTGCCAAGCTGATCCAGCAGAATGAAATTGCCCGCCGCAAAGTCGCGGAGATGATTACCCGCCTGCAGACTCTGGAGCGCAACAGTGGCTAACCCATCCAAGACCCTCGCCCTGACCATCATGGACCGCGAATATCGCGTTAACTGCCCGGAAGGCGCAGAAGAAGAGCTCCGTGGTGCTGCACGTTTTCTCGATGAAAAGATGCAGGAAATCCGCGTTGCCAGCTCTAAGGCCGGTAAAGTACTGGGTGCAGACCGCATTGCTGTTATTGCAGCCCTGAACATTACTCATCAGTTGCATGAAGCTCAGTCTGGCCAGGTGAAAGTGACTGCCGACATTGACCGCCTGAACAAGCGCATCGACGAACTCCTCGACGAAGATTCTCAACTCGAACTCTGATCTTCAGCCGCTTACCTTAAGTCCCCAGATGCCAGGCATTCAGATTCTTCTGAATGCCGCTTATCACGCGCCAGCCATACACTCTGTGGCCTGACTCCCGAGGTGTGATAAGTAAGCGCTATTCCCCTTGTTAGCAGCAGATCAGTGATTGGTAAACCCTATAAAAATAGAGTTTTCTGCAACTGCTTCACAAATTTTCACGTGTAATTACGTGACATCATGCCCCGGCATTTTGCTATACTTCAATTGCTCCCTGGAGTGCCAGTCGGTAAAGACCTCGAGCCGATGCTTACACCCCTGGAGGGTTTCTCTCTCTGTTGTGCGCAAGTCCGGCATGACCGGAAAGCCTGATTCAGTGATCGAACCTTCCACCTTGAACCATAGGGTTCAAGGGCTTTATCCGACACTACGGCGCTGCAGCGGAGCTTTTCTATTCAGGAAGCTCCCCCTTTGAACAAACAAGAATTACGCAAACTGATCCGCGGTAAACGCCGTGCCCTGACGCCTGCCCAACGCCGTAAAAGCGGTCGTGGCATGAAACGCCAGTTAAGCCACAGCAGTCGGTTTCTTGCGGCGGATCGCGTTGCCCTGTATCTGGCAAATGATGGTGAGATTGATACCCAATGGGTGATTGATGACCTGAATCGTCGGGGTAAAGAGGTCTTCCTGCCTACGCTGCATCCGTTGCGTAAAGGACACCTGGCTTTTATCCGCTACAACCGCAACACCGTGATGACGCGCAATCGTTTCGGTATTTCCGAGCCGGATTTTGCCCGTGGACACAAAGTCGCAGCGCGCTTTCTGAGCATGATCTGCTTGCCACTGGTCGCTTTTGATGCGCGTGGTAATCGCCTGGGCATGGGCGGCGGCTTCTACGACCGCACTCTGGCATTTACCCATAAGACCGGCCAACGTCCAGCCCTCACCGGCTGCGCTTACGCATTTCAGGAAGTCAGACTGCTGCCTGCAGAATCCTGGGATATTCCGCTGCAACTGATCGTGACTGATAAAACGCTGAAACGACTGTCAGCGGATACTTGATTCCGACGCCAGAACCGTTGGTTCACGACGTTCTTCGGCGGCGATACTGGTAACCGCCGAACCGACTATGACGAGTACCGAGAGAAAAATCAGTACATCTGGCTTTTTCATTTTCCTGCTGATCCCAATGTAAAACTCAACCACTGTTACCTGTGGGCTGTGCTGTTATTATTCTTTTAACACCCGACTCGACTTACCACCTAAGCAACCTGCACGCCAATATGCGAGATAAGGTCGATCCATAAGGCGCGCAAAGTCTAAGAGCCAAATATGAAATACTGGTTACTCAAATCCGAACCGGATGCCTTTTCGTATACCGATCTCGAAGATGCCCAGAAAAGTGGCACTTTATGGGATGGAGTGCGCAATTATCAAGCCCGAAATATCATGAGGGACGATATGTCCTGTGGTGACAAGGCTTTTTTCTACCACTCCAGCTGCAAAGAGCCAGGCATCGCCGGTATCTGTACCATCACTGAGACGGGCCTGATTGACCCGAGTTCCCTGGATCCGGAGTCAAAATACTTCGATCCGAAATCTTCACCAGACAATCCGCGCTGGATCACTGTGCGTGTCGCGGCAGACCGTGCACTTAAGCGGGTCATCAGCCTGAAAGAGCTGCGCAATCATGAAGCATTAGGCGAGATGGTGTTACTGAACCGTGGGCGTTTATCTGTTCAGCCAGTCAGTGATGAAGAGTGGGACTATATTCTTGGGTTGGAGTGATCCAATGCTGAAGTGAATTCAGTCACAAGAGTATCTGGCTACCAGGCGCCGGGTGTGCGCAGCATGGATGCTGCGCCCAAGCCTACAGGGATGTATTTACGGCGTCCCGAAGCCTGGTTCCAGAGACGAGTCTAAAAACCGTTTAGCCTGCGAGATCCGCATACAAGGTCTGCTTCAGGCGCTCACCGATATGTGCGTACATATCTGAACGTTTCTCCAGCGCCTCGTTCACCAGATGATGGCGACCATCCTCAAGTACAAAGAGTTCACGCTGCGGGAACTTCTGCTCCAATACTTTCATATTGTGCTGCCAGTCAACGGTTCCGTCCTGATCGCCCTGAACTATAAACACAGGCAAGTCTAATGACGGTTGAGATTCGATAAACTTAATCCACTTGAGCATGGCCCCGACCCACTGCACCGAGAGAAAAATCGACTGCAACGGGTCCTGAGTCCGGACAAAATCGAGAAAGTCTTCATCCGAGGAAGAGTCACCGTGATTCCGCTTCATCTGCTTCAGAAACAGACTCGCAACCGGATGCATCACCACGCCTTTCAGCCACCCGACCGGGCGTACCAGCGGAGCCAATAGAATAACATCCGCAAATGGGCTCTCAGCCTGTTCAAAACCCCGCTTAAGCAGGTAATTCACAAGAATCGCGCCACCAGTACTCTGACCAAATGCAATGAAAGGCCCTGACATGTGTTCAGTCACCCGATCCATCAAGCCGCCAAACACGGCATCGTATTCCTGAAAATCGGTAATGGTTGCCTGCTCTCCGCTGGAAAGACCATGCCCAGGCAGGTCGAAAGCAACCACGTTCAGGCGCTGACGCAGGCAAAAGTCGATAAGCGATCCGTACAGGCCCAGATGATCGTAATAACCGTGCACCAGAACCGCTGTACCTACCGCGTCCGGACACATCCAGCGCTGTACCGCAATCTCATAACCAGCGATCTCAAGCTTACCCGCCTGATGGCTTAAGGCATCCGCCGAATCATCGAAGTTCAGTTTGTAGTGCTGGCTGTAGCCCTTCAGCTGAGGGCCGGGCGCTGCGTCTGGTAAAGACCAGTCGAACTCACCTAACTCCTCAATAAGTGCGTCGCGATTCCAGTTCATTCGGGTCCTGATCGGGAAATGACAGTTGAAGAGATAGAGTATAGAGGGGGTTTGTGAAGTTTTGAATGTCTGCTCCTCCGGGCCGCCCCTGAAAGCAGGCGACACCAGAGAGCATAAAGTCGAATTTTACCAGGCAGCCTGATTGGAAGATGAATCATCCTCGTAGACACTCAACACCTCCACGGCAGCCGCATTATTGAAGTGTTTAGCCTGTTCCAGAGCATTACGCCCCTCAGCATCACGATAGGCTGGATCTGCACCGTGCTTTAACAGAGTACGGATAATCTCTGGGTTAAAGTTAATTTCCGAAGCGATGATCAGCGGAGACTTATCCCGGGTGCCTACAATCACATTCACATCCGCACCATGTTGAACCAAACGATCTATAATCGCCGGTGTATTACTTGCAGCAGCGGCGGCACTCATAGGCGTTGCATTGAAAATTCCAGAGGCCTGCTCGTTAATCTTAGAACCACGACTCAGAAGTGCGTCAATAACATCGGGATCGGTCGTAGCAGAAGCAGCCCACATAAGGATGGGACCCTCCTCATTCTCTGGTGAAAATGCTTCATCTGGTATTGAAAAAACATCTACCGCTGAGGCGTCTTCCCAGTAGGCTGTTGTCGAGTACTTTTTATAAGGCGACTCGGTTAATTTCACATAGCCTGCAAAAGCGATTGCGACAAAAAGCCCGATCACCAACCATTGGTTTGCCATACCATTTCCTTATGTTTTTCGAAAAAATCTATTTTATTCAAAGCTGATACTGTCGATTGGACCTGACGTGACCTGACCGTTATTAATCAGGTGAAGGCCATCCTCCTGCAGCAATACCCGGGAGGAATACAACCAATATCTACTATTGTTTTCATAAATTCTGTTCAGCTTTTCCGCCAACGTCACATTCGCAGTATCAATATCAGCGACAAAAACCTTATTACCTTCCAAGGTGTAATCTTCTGAATAATGCCGCCAGGTAAATGCCATGCGAGTCGTGCTCTCATCGATCTGCAGATAGCTGCTGGCACGGTTATCATACAAAGCCTCAGTATAAGAGCCTGTATCCCCTAATGGATAACTACGAACCTCGGTGGGATCCGCAGGATCCGAGACATCAAACAGGCTGATTTTCAGACCCAGTCGACGACCTGTTTCCGTTGCCTCATACCCCAGTCCCAGAAGCAGATTGTTATTCAACGGGTGCAGATACGAAGAAAAACCAGTGATCTCAAGCTCGCCTTCAACAAAGGGATCATCTTCGTCTTCAAGATTGATGACATACAAGGGATCAGTCTGCATAAAAGTAACGACGTAGGCCCGATCACCACGGAAGCGCACGGAACGAACATCTTCACCGGGTTTACCAATTATTTCTTTGCGCTCGTTATTAGGTAACTGCGAAACAAGTCGGTAGGTATTTTCCTGGGTCGGTGCAATCGTAAACAAACGATGCTGCCAGGCGGTATTATCAATCACCAGTGACGCATCGGCCTCGACCTGTACATCAACATCGCCCCCCGACACCTCATCAACGTCATCCAGAGAGACCGAATCCCAAAAAGAGAAACGACTACTGGACGTTAGGATACGAAGCACCCCGTCTTTCTCGCTCATACGAAACGATGGCAGTGACCAAGATAAAGTGCCCGGAACTGAACCTGTCGCGATCAGGCGAAAATCATCCAGTGCATACCAGTCCAGTCTCGTGGTATCCCAATCGTTGCTATTATAACCCGCCAGGATGAACGCGTTCGTCGATGCATAGACGTCATGAATACGCCCACTATTACACTTTGCTTCCCAATCATCCGGGTCATCAATATTGATACGAATTACACTGATAATCGATAAATAACCGCCTTGGTCCGCATCAGGAATATGACAAAGGCCATCTTCAAACAAATATCCTGTAGCATTGTCGTTCTTCCAGACCTGAGGAAGCAGGTCCTCCAAAGATATTTCATTCATCAGATCGGTCTTTTCTTCCTCAGACAACGAGGCCACATCAATTGCTCCACTTTGGACATCGATCAGGTTTTCCCCCAAGGCTCTGTTTTTAGAGACACGGTATCTGACGGCGAGGTAGAGATTGTTGTTGATAAGACGTGAATCCAGCAGATTGCCGGTAAAACCTAATTTCAGTGTTTCTTCCGGTAATGCGGGATTGTTAAGATTCAGGAAACGAATCTCAGTGATATATTCATAGGTCGATCCAGAGATCTCTTCGGAAAGCGCAATAAGAGAATCGCCATTCAGATAGAGTCCATTAACGTTATAGCTCGATGTGAAGTAGTTAGTACTTTCCAGCTGAGAGGCTAAAGGGTTTGTTGACACCGAATGGGTTGTCATACCTACGACATACGCCCCTTCGGTCTCATCGTAAAATTGACCAGCAGAGTAGATATAGGCTCCGTTCTGCTTCACCAGATCGGCTTCATCTACACCTGCCTCCTGCACATTTGTTTCTGAATAATCAGAAGCGTCGGATTCCGCCGCAACGTCATTCGAGCACTCAGGGCAGCTGTTAACGATAGTAACCTGGTAACTGTCGAGCAGACCTTCCTTGAGATACACCTCTAGCGGCTGTCCTTCGATTTCGGAAATATCTTCCTTCCATGCCCCATAGCAGCCTGTCAGCAGGCCCGAAGCTGATAAGATCAAAACCGCGCGGTTGAGCGCTACCGCAAAGGTCATTTTCATTTTATGGCATCCTTTCCAAATTATCTGTTCAAATACTAACCGATTCAGGGCAAATACTCACCAACCGGTTTATATACAAGCCAGTAAGAAGAGGCTTATTGCAGCGCCTTAGCTCTCGCCATATGCAGCTTTCTATAGCTATCTATCAGCTTCAGGTGACGATCAAGTCCTTCCAGTTTCATGCTCGTTTCCGTCAAACCGTAGAAACGCACAGAACCCTCGACAGAACCGACAGCGGCATTTAAACGCTCCTGACCAAACATTCGCTTGAAATTGTGCAGGTAGTCTTCGAGCTCCAGCTCATCATCCAGAGCGACTTCCAGTACGCAGTTTAATGCCTGATAAAACAGCCCGCGCTCAACCGTATTATTATTGTATTGCAGGAAGGTTTCTGTGAGCTCTTTCGCTTCTTCCAGACGCTCCAGCGCTAAATAACACAGCAGTTTTAATTCGAGAATCGTGAGCTGTCCCCAGACGGTATTGTCGTCAAATTCAATGCCTATAAGAGTCGTAATATCGGTGTAATTATCGAGCTCACTTTCTTCAAGGCGCTCAACTAATTCTTCGAGCTGTTCATCATCAAGACGATGAAGATTCAGGATATCTTCACGGAAATACAGGGCTTTATTGGTGTTATCCCAGATCAGATCTTCGACCGGATAAACTTCAGAATAATCCGGCACAAGAATACGACACGCAGGCACACCAAGGTCGTTATAAGTCGCCATATAGGCTTCTTTGCCGAGGTCTTCGAGAATGCCAAACAGGGCTTCTGCCTCAACTACGTTATTGCGCTGGCCTTTGTCGGTGAAATCCCACTCTACAAAGTCGTAGTCCGATTTGGCACTGAAAAAACGCCATGAAACGAGACCGGTTGAATCAATAAAGTGTTCAACAAAGTTATTCGGTTCAGTGACGGCATTGCTTTCAAAGGTCGGTGCTGGCAGGTCATTCAGACCTTCAAAGCTTCGGCCCTGCAGCAGTTCTGTCAGGCTGCGCTCAAGTGCAACTTCGAAGCTTGGGTGTGCACCGAACGAAGCGAAAACACCGCCAGTACGCGGGTTCATCAGGGTCACGCACATCACTGGGAACTGACCGCCTAAAGAGGCATCTTTTACCAATACAGGGAATCCCTGTTCTTCAAGGCCTTTAATTCCCGCAACAATGGATGGATATTTATTCAGTACGCTTTCCGGAACGTCTGGCAGCGCCAGTTCACCTTCGAGAATTTCACGCTTTACAGCGCGCTCAAAAATTTCAGAAAGGCACTGCACCTGGGCTTCGGCCAGAGTATTACCCGCACTCATACCGTTACTTAAAAACAGATTCTCGATCAGGTTTGACGGGAAGTACACCGTCTCGCCATCCGACTGGCGAACATACGGAATAGAACAGATACCGCGCTCGACATTACCCGAATTGGTGTCGTACAGATGGGAGCCACACAGCTCGCCATCCGGGTTGTAAATATCGAGGCAGTATTCATCCAGAATCTCTTCTGGCAGCTCGTCTTCTGGCCCCGGCTGGAACCATTTTTCATCAGGGTAATGCACGAATTCAGCATTGGCGATGTCTTCACCGAAATACTGGTCGTTATAGAAGAAGTTACAGTTCAGGCGTTCCATAAACTCGCCCAGCGCAGATGCAAGAGCGCTCTCTTTGGTAGAGCCTTTACCGTTGGTAAAACACATCTGCGAATCAGCATCGCGGATATGTAATGACCAGACGTTAGGCACGATATTACGCCACGACGCCACTTCGATCTTCATGCCCAGATCCGCCAGCAGACCTGTCATATTGGCGATGGTCTGCTCCAGTGGCAGGTCTTTACCCAGAATATTGGTGCCTTCACCTTCCATCTCTGGTGCCTGCAACAGCGCCTGTGCGCCAGCATCAAGGTTTTCAACGACCTCAATCTGGAAGTCCGGCTCAGTCTGCACCACCTTCTTTACGGTACAGCGGTCGATTGAACGCAGAATGCCAAGGCGATCTTTCTCGGAAATATCCTCAGGCAGCTCTACATCGATCTTAAAGATCTGGTTATAGCGGTTTTCAGGGTCAACGATGTTGTTCTGGGAAAGACGGATATTCTCTGTAGGGATATCCCGCGCCAGGCAGTACACCTTTACGAAGTAAGCGGCACAGAGCGCAGACGACGCCAGAAAGTAATCGAACGGGCTTGGTGCCGAGCCATCACCCTTGTAGCGGATCGGCTGGTCAGCCACCACAGTAAAGTCATCGAACTTGGCTTCGAGGCGGAGGTTATCGAGGAAGTTGACCTTGATCTGCATAAGAGCGCACCAGAGAAAAACGGATTCAGGGCGCTATTATCCAGTTTTTGAGCGGAGAGTCGCGGTCGGTTGAATAACAGAC
>JAYNJA010000047.1:0-2973 GCA_038109705.1 Thalassolituus sp.
TCCGAAAATGCTGACGGATTACATCGGCCAACCGCACGTACGCGAGCAGATGGAAATCTTTATCGGCGCGGCAAAAGCCCGTGGCGAAGCACTCGATCACACTCTGGTATTCGGCCCGCCGGGGTTAGGTAAAACCACGCTGGCCAATATTATTGCTGAAGAAATGGGCGTGCAGATTAAGTCGACTTCAGGCCCGGTGCTTGAGCGTGCCGGTGATCTGGCAGCGATTCTGACCAGCCTGGAAGAGGGCGACGTCCTCTTTATCGACGAAATTCATCGCATGAGTCCGGCGGTAGAAGAAGTCCTGTACCCGGCAATGGAAGACTACCAGCTCGATATTATGGTCGGAGAAGGTCCGGCAGCGCGTTCGATGAAAATCGACCTGCCGCCGTTTACTCTGGTAGGTGCAACCACAAGAGCAGGTCTGCTGACCTCGCCACTTCGTGATCGCTTCGGCATCGTGCAGCGTCTCGAGTTTTATAACATTCAGGATCTCAGCAGTATCGTCAGTCGCTCGGGGCGGATGATGGAGCTGGAAATTGAAGATCAGGGGGCGCAGGAAGTAGCGCGTCGTGCTCGTGGCACCCCACGTATTGCCAATCGCCTGTTACGTCGTGTCCGTGACTATGCGCAGGTAAAAGCAGACGGCCGAGTGACCAAAGACGTGGCGGATCTGGCGTTGAATATGCTCAATGTCGATGCCCAGGGCTTCGATCATATGGACCGCCGCCTGTTACTGACCATGATGGAAAAGTACGATGGTGGCCCGGTGGGTGTTGAAAGTCTCGCGGCCTCGATTGGCGAAGAGCGCGATACGATCGAAGATGTACTCGAACCATATCTGATGCAGCAGGGTTACATCACCCGCACACCACGTGGTCGTATGGCAACCAGGCTCGCTTATCTGCATTTCGGTTTGGATCTGCCGGCACGTTTTAATCAGGACACATCGGACCAGAGCAGCAATGTTTGAGTGGCCGATTCGGGTCTATATCGAAGACACCGATGCGGGTGGCATCGTGTTTTACGCGAATTACCTGCGTTACATGGAGCGCGCACGTAGTGAGTGGTTGAGATCTCTCGGTTTTGATCAGTTTTCTCTGATGGAAGAGGGCGTACGGTTTGTTGTACGTGATCTGAATATCCGCTATCGCAAACCGGCATTACTCGATCAGGAAGTGATCGCCACTGTTGAATTAAGTGCCTTATCAAAAGCGGGTATGACATTGAACCAGAATGTTATCCGACGGTCAGATGAGGGCGAAGAAATTCTGGTCAGCGCGGAAGTCCGTGCGGCCTGTATTGATGAGCAGGGCAAGCCGATGGCGATACCCGCTCAGGTTAGTACATTGATGAAACCCTCGGTTCAGGAGCCAAAGTGAACGAGTCTCTGTCTGTTTTTAATCTCATCGTTAACGCAAGTTTTGTTGTTCAGCTGGTGATGCTGATGCTGATTTCTGCGTCTGTTATCAGCTGGGTGTTAATTGTTCAGCGCGGTCGCCTGATCGGCTCTGCAGAAAAAGATCTGCGTGCATTTGAAGAACGCTTCTGGTCCGGTATAGATCTCAACGATCTCTACCGTGAGTGTCAGCAACAGCCTGAAAATTCATCGGCTGAAAAGGTCTTTATGGCGGGTCTGAAAGAATTCGGAAAAATGCGTCAGCAGGCGTCCGCCGATCCGGATTCTGTAATGGCTGGTGTGCAGCGTGCTATGCGAATCGCCATTACCCGCGAATCAGAAGAACTGGATAACCACCTGCCATTATTGGCTACTATTGGCTCGACCAGCCCGTACATCGGTCTCTTCGGAACTGTGTGGGGCATCATGCACTCTTTCCATGGTCTGGCGAATGTTAAGCAGGCAACAATTGCAACAGTAGCACCCGGCATCTCAGAAGCTCTGGTAGCGACAGCAATGGGCCTGCTGGCGGCGATTCCTGCAGTAATTTTCTACAACCGTTATGTCGCAAAAACCGACAAACTGCAGAGCGGCCTGATTACCTTTGCCGATGAATTCAGCTCGCTGCTGTACCGTCAGGCACACAAGAAACATCAGAGCAAACCGTCAGGTGCGGAGGTGCTCTGATGGAGCCGCTTCAGCAACAGATGGCTAAGCGCCGCCCGATGGCGGAGATCAACGTCGTGCCCTACATCGACGTGATGCTGGTGCTTTTGATTATCTTTATGGTGACAGCGCCAATGCTGGTGCAGACGGTTCCGGTTAACTTGCCGGATGTGGATTCAACGCCCACTGAAATTGACCCGGACGACAGCACCCTGATGATCTCAGTGAATTCGGATGGCCTGTATTTTATTGAGCGTGACGAAAAAGACCCGCAGCCCATGAGTTTGTCTGCGGTTACTGATTACGCCGGTAAACTTATGAAGGCTGAGCCCAAAACACGCTTTATGATCCGCGGAGATGAATCCGTTCCGTACGGTCGCGTTGTACTTCTGATGGGCAACCTGCAGGGGGCTGGCATTTCCAATGTCGGCCTGGTGACTGAAGCGCCCGATCCGGAGGCTCGTCCCTGATATGAGCTGGCGTCACCCGGGCAGTTATACGCTGCCCGTGATTATTGCTGTCCTGATCCACATGTTCGCTGCAATTCTGCTGATTGCCGAGTGGCGCAGAGATACCCAGATTATGCCTGAGCCAGTGCCGCCTCATATGGTGGCTAATGTGATTCAGGAAGAAAACCGTGCGGTTAAAGATCGTGAAAAGCAGAAGGCTGACGCGGAGCGTCGTCGCCTCGAAAAGCTTGCGCGCGAAAAGGCTGCAAAAGAGAAGGCCCTGAAAGAGAAAGCAGCGAAAGAGAAAGCAGCGAAAGAAAAAGCCCAGAAGGAAAAAGCTGCAGCAGAGAAGGCTGCCAAAGAGAAAGCGCAGAAGGAAAAAGCGGCTGCCGATAAAGCAGCTAAAGAAAAAGCAGCTAAAGAAAAAGCGGCAGCCGAGAAAGCAGCAGCCGAGAAAGC
>JAYNJA010000047.1:3073-6515 GCA_038109705.1 Thalassolituus sp.
AAGAAAAAGCAGCTAAAGAAAAAGCGGCAGCCGAGAAAGCAGCAGCCGAGAAAGCCGCTAAAGAGAAAGCAGCAAAGGAAAAGGCTGTTCGTGAAGCCGCAGCGGCAGAAGCAGCAGAGCAGGCCTTAATGGAACAGCTTGCGCTGGAGCAGGCAGAAGCCGAGATTCGTCGCCAGGAAGAAGCGGCACGTCAGGCAGCCGCCGCTGAAAAAGCTGCGCAGCTGACGGCTGAATATCAGGACCTGATTCGCGCTCAGGTTGCCTCTGTATGGAGTTATCCGCCAAACGTAAGTCGTGATCTCGAAGTTGAGGTCCGCCTGGTTATGGTGCCCACTGGCGAGGTAATTTCTGCGACAGTGACCCGCAGTAGTGGTCATGAAGCCCTGGACCGCTCCGTAGAACAGGCGATTATGAAAGCATCGCCACTTCCAGTACCGGATGATATCCGCGTATTTGAGAAAAATTTCCGTACTTTGACAATGAAATTCCGACCGGAGAATGCATCGTGGTAAACCGGATTATTCTGATTATCAGTCTGCTATTTACTCAGCTATATACCCAACTGGCACAGGCTGAACTTGTCATTGAAGTGACTCAGGGACGCCAGAGTGCGCTTCCTATTGCTGTCGTCCCATTTGAATGGACCGGTGCACTGGCATTGCCTGAAGATATCAGCGCGATCGTTAACAATGATCTTGGTAGCTCAGGGTATTTCCGCACGCTTGATCCATCCCTGATGCTCAGTCAGCCTCACTATAAAGACGATGTGATGTACATCGACTGGCAGCGGTTAAAACAGGATTACGTAGTGATTGGCCGGATATCTCCGGATGAAGGCGGTTACGCAATTGAATTCCATGTTCTGGATGTTCATAAGCAGCTTGAGTTGATTCATCACCGGGTAAAAGGTAAGGCAAATCAGTTACGTGACCTTGCGCATTACATCAGCGACTTTATCTTCGGTCGTCTGACCGGAATTCCGGGCGTGTTTTCAACCAAAATGGTGTACGTCACTACCAATCGTGAGCGTACACGATTTAATCTCAACTTCGCTGATGCAGACGGTGCACGCGAGCAGCTGATTTTTCGATCGAAAGAGCCGATCCTTTCTCCAGCCTGGTCGCCAGATGGTAAAAAAGTTGCGTACGTATCGTTTGAAAATGGTCAGAGCGAAATTTATTTCCAGGAGCTGGCGACAGGTAAGCGTGAAAAGGTTGTGTCATATGATGGCTCGAACAGTGCACCTTCTTTTTCACCGGATGGAACCCAACTGGCGTTTGTGCACTCCAAGCTCGGTAACCCTGATATCTATGTAATGGATCTGAACACCCGTAAGTCAAAACGTCTTACTAACCATTATGGTATTGATACAGAACCGCAGTGGATGACTGACGGTCGCCACATTCTGTTCACATCGAGCCGTGCTGGTGGCCCTCAGATTTACAAACTGGACACTGAAGACGGCTCGGTCGAGCGAGTTACCTTCGAAGGCAGTTACAATGCCAGGGCGCGTATGACAGAAGATGGCCGGAAAATGGTGTTTGTTCACGGCAACGGTGATCGCTTTCATATCGCAGCACAGGACATGGCTACAGGTCGCGTAAGAATACTGACGAGGGACACTAATTTGGACGAATCGCCTAGTGTTGCCCCTAACGGAAGTATGGTAATTTATGCAGCGACTGAAAAAGACCGGAGTATTCTGGCCGCAGTATCGGTGGATGGGGAAGTAAAATTCCGCCTGCCATCACGTTTTGGTGATGTGCGCGAACCGGCCTGGTCTCCGATTTTAAACTGATTTAAAGAACTACTAACCTCATAATTGGGAAGACTGAACTATGCAAAAAACAGCTCTCTACAAAGCTCTGGGCATCGCCTTTGGTGCACTTCTGGTAACTGCCTGTGCAAACAATGGTGACCTGGAAGAGGGTGCAGGCGCTCTGACTGCTTCTGAACAGCAAGCTAACGAAGCGTCTGAAAGCGCAACTACCGCAGTAGATTCTGCATCACTGCAGGGGCAGTCTCTGGCTTCTGATGCAGCTAACGCAGCTCAGCAGGCTCTGCTTGACGTGACTACTTTCTACTTCGACTTCGATCAGTCTACTATCAAGGCTTCTGGTAAAGATGCTCTGAATGCACACGCTGCATACCTGGCTTCTAACTCTGGTGCTCGCGTAGTTCTGGAAGGTCACGCTGACGAACGTGGTACTCCTGAATACAACATCGCACTGGGTGAGCGTCGTGCTATCTCTGTACGTCAGTACCTGATGCTGAAAGGCGCTCAGTCTTCTCAGATCAAAGTGGTTAGCTTCGGTGAAGAGAAGCCAGCGGTTACCGGCAGCACTGAAGGTGCTTACGCTAAAAACCGTCGCGTAGAAATCAAATACCAGAGCCGTTAATGAAACGGCTCGTCGTCACTCTGGCGCTGGCAGTGACAACTGCCAGTGCTTTCTCAGAGGACGGCTGGGTATCAGTCGGGTCAACCCGTGTGGTTGCCCCGGCGTCTTAAGATACTTCACAGCCGGATACTTCTGATGCTCCTGTAGCAACTCTTCCTTCCTCGCTTTCTTACTCCGATACATCCGGCAACGGTCTTCTTGCTGAGTTGATGATGAAAGTCACTCAGATGCAGGAGGAAATTGCGATGTTGCGTGGTCAGGTTGAAATGCAGCAGGCAAAAATTAACCGGATGGAGTCAGCGTCTCAGGATCGTTACATCGATCTTGATGGGCGAATTTCTGCCCTGAGTACAGCGACAGCTGAATCTGTGGGCAGTAATGTCTCTGTCTCCGATGGAACAACCACAGAGTTCGTCAGTCCAGACGCCAGCGCCAGTGCGGAGCTTCCTCCATCAGGGGAAGCATACAAAGCGGCGATGGAGCTGGTGCGTGGTAAGAAATTTTCGGAAGCCCGTGAAGCTTTTGATGCTTTTACTCAAAACTATCCGGGTGATCCCCTGGCAGTAAATGCATTTTACTGGGCTGGCGAGGTCAGTCTGGTGGAAGGCAAAACGGATTTAGCTCAGGCCCGTTTCAGAACTATCGTTGAGAAGTACCCGGAGCATACAAAAGCTGCGGATGCGACCTATAAGTTAGGCGTGGCTCTGGAAAAGTCCGGAAAACCAGAAGAGGCGAGGGGCTACCTCCAGACCGTGATCGATAAGTACACAGGTACGAACGACAGTACGGTCGCTCTTGCCAAGTCATACATGAAGAAGTTACCAGCCAAAGCTCAGGCTACAGCTGAGTAACGGTTCGTCCCACATGACTTATGAAGCCTGCTTCTGCTCTTGTGCAGTGGCGGGCTTTTTTGTATTTACCCTTTACTCTCTACTTAGGCTAACCGACCAGTCAAAACTGTCTAAGTCTATGAATCTGAAACTTTTTTTAAAAAAAGGGTTGTCACGGGAAAAAATATCAGTAATATACGCGGCTCCTTCGGG
>JAYNJA010000047.1:6615-11210 GCA_038109705.1 Thalassolituus sp.
TCGTTAGCTCAGTTGGTAGAGCAGTTGGCTTTTAACCAATTGGTCGCTGGTTCGAGTCCAGCACGACCCACCACTCCCATACGTTGAGTGCTTGAAGGACTTAAGTTGCTGAAATTGTTGACAATTTTAAAACATTCTGTAGAATGCACAGCAACTGGGGGTCGTTAGCTCAGTTGGTAGAGCAGTTGGCTTTTAACCAATTGGTCGCTGGTTCGAATCCAGCACGACCCACCACTTATTCCTAAAAGGGGCTGAAGAGAAATCTTCAGCCCCTTTTTCATTTACCCAATCATTGTTCGGATAGGGTTAAGCGTTCTCAATGAACGCTCTCCATTAGTTTTGCTGCCTTTCCCGCATAGTCATTGTCTGTCTGCATCAATTGCTCCAGCAATTGCCTCGCGCTTTCATTATCACCTTCTCGTTTACGAAGCAGCGCATCATAAAACTTAAAGCGTGGTGCCGAGTGCCAGTCATCGGGTAGCGAGTTCATAAGCGATCGGGCGGCGTCATCACGGAATTGAGAGATATAAATGACGGCCAGTTCCAGCGCCGTTGCATGATCCTGCGGGGTATCAGCAAGGATTTGTTCAAAGTGTTGAATAGCGCCGTCTCTGTCGCCTTGTGACAGAACCGCCAGTGCAAGGTGACGTCGTGCATTGGTGTCAGCAGGATTCAGTGTGAGCGCTTTACTCAGTGCCTCAGTAGCATCTCCCAGATTGTTCATCAGGAAGGCTGTAATACCGAGCTGAGCCCAGGCCTCTGAGTTTGTGGGTGCAAGCTCCAGTGCCGTCTGATATTGGCGCAGTGCTTCAGTGAAGCGTCGCTGGGCAGCCTGAGCAATGCCAAGGCGAACGTAAAAAGCACTGTGACGGGGAGCAAGACCGATGGCGCGTTGGGCTGCGTACTCGGCGCTGGTAAAGTCGCCAGCGAGTACACGGAAACGCGCCATCGAATCCCAGGCGATGGCATTTTCGGGATCTTTCTCGACCGCCAGATCAATATGTTGCATGCCGTTATTGATGTCGCCGAGGGCAATCAGTACCTGACCCAGATTACAGTGCGTCATGGACGATTCAGGATTAATTGACAGAGCAGAGCGCAGATGAATCAACGCATTATTCCAGTCCTGTTTCTGCGCCAGTGTAAAGCCCAAATTGTTATGTGCGTTGGCGTTGTCCGGATCAATATCCAGAGCACTGCGGAAAGAAGCTTCTGCGCTGCTGACATCGCCCTGGGACAGAGCAGACACGCCTTGGTGCAGTAATTCAGCGACGGTCATCAGGTAATCCTCGCAATCAGACCTTTGAGCAGGTCATTGGTATTAATATCAGGAATGGTGAATTCGATGTCGTTAGTAGAGATATCGAATGGTTCGCCTTCTTTGTAATGCACCGGCAGTTTGATACCAAAACGGTAATCAGAACCGAAGGTGTACGAGGCAAACTGGAAGCGGTCATCGTAGACACTCCAGCCGAACACTTTAACACTGACGTAGCCGCCGATATCGAAGGTAAAGCTTGGCTGAGCGTAGACTTCAAGGTCGGCAGTCAGATCAAGGCCGGTGGCAGGTGTCCAGTCGATATGAACGCCCGCTTCAGCGGCACCGCTGATCCCAAGCGTACCGCCAATATCAAGCCCGCCTGTGGCACTGGCTCCCGGAATACCAAGCCCGATACCGGCCCGCACGAAGAGGCGTAACCCCGCATCCGCAGGTACTTTCAGGTGAGCATCACCGGTAATTTTCGTGTCCTGCTCCCGCGCAGGGTTATATTCAATGCCAATACTCAGGCGATCGATAACACCCGGACCGATGCCAGCGACTGCACTGAGGCCACCGCCAATTTCGGCGACAATACCGGGAATAATTGGTGTCTGTACCGCGACATTGAAAATGGATTTATTAATTTCTTTACGGGCAAAAATTTCAAGCTCGCCCGGAATACCGATTTCACCCGAGACCGTTACTTCGCCGTTCGGATCAAAGCGGATGCCCGCAGTGCCTTGTAGCCATGGCGCAATCTGAATGGTGGCCGAACCTGAACCGTACACCAGAAGTTCACCGCCCGGTAGCGGGTCGCCACTTGGCTGGCCATCTTCACCAACGGCTCGGTTACTGACACCAACACGAACAGTGCCAGACATCATGCCGCGCTCGAAGTTGCCACTGAACTCCGCTTTAAAACCACCGTCTTCGTAGCCAACGGTCAGTTCAGAATCAATTCCCGGAATGGCAGGTTGCGCTGTACCTTCACCGCTGACTTTCCATTCCTCGCCCTGTTTATTTACTTCGACGTGAATTGAGCCAGAGCGTATCGCAGGGTTGGCAGATAGTTGTAAATCACCGCCAATGGTCAGGCCGTCTTCTTCCGAGTAGTCGACGGTCAGCCCGGCCTGTTGAATACCGGGGATATCCGGGTCGACGGTGCCTGTGGCAGAAAAATCGCCTTCGTTGTATTCCATGGTCAGGTTAGCGGCACGGATACCTTTGATTTTATTCGGGCTGTCTATTCCGACAGTGCCGGAGCCGCCAACTTCTCCATCTCGATACCACATATCTATTTCAGCACGATCAAAAAAGCTGGTATCTAATGTAAGTTTTCCCTCTGCCTGAAATTTCTGATCAGTAGACATACTTGCCGAGAACTCACCTGTTCCCAGCTTATCGACTTCAAGCCCGATTTTGCCCTCGGCTCCGAAACCTCGGGTACCGACAAAAATACGAAGTGATGAATGTGTTACAGAAACTGGAGAGGGAAGCTTGATACTTTCCAGAGGTATGGTGGCATCAACCTCGACATCTTCCCCGGTAATTGCAAGGCCAATTCTTGTTCCCTGAAGAATCGGCAAGTCACTGATAATCTCGCCCCCTGCAACAAGTCCAACGCCTCCCTGTAGACCAGATTCAGATAACTCTACCGGGCTGAAACCTTTCGCGCGTAAACGGTTACGCACCCAGCCCTGGACGCTCGACGGATCGATGACACCACCGTACATTACTCCAGGTAGCGGGACGATATTCCAGGTAAAAGGCTGACCCTGCAGGTATTTATTTTTACTATAGGCAAAGCCAGTTACCGTTCCGGTCCCTCCTTCTGAGGTTCCCGCTGATTGGTTGTAATTTAGCTGGGTGATCCTGATACTTGCATCGGCATCACGACCGGTAAATCCCCAGCCCGGATCTTGCCCAAGCTCGACTTGATTTTGACCTTCGCTCCAGGGAATGTCTGCACGTCGACCTCCTACTGGGTTCGAAAAGATAGCCAGGCGGGTAGGGCTTCCCTGCAGATTGTAATGCCTGATCTGTCTTTCATTCAGAAGTTGCAATCCATCGAGATGCGCGGCTGAGTTTATTTGCTCGATTGTGTAATGATCAGTGGGATGTCCAGCGACAGGTAGGTTACTGCCATGCTGCTCTACAGTAATATCATCTCCGCTTCTTGCATTTCTTGCACTTGATCTGACCTGTCCACTCGACCATACATAGCGTCCTATCTCCAGCAGGCTGTCAATTTTCCTATTCAGTTCATTATTAATTTTCGATCCTGAACTCCGGTTGGCAGATGATTCCAGAAGCCAGAAGTTCGAAATATCGCTGTCTTCTCCACCTAACTGAAACTCACGTTTATGATCGACATCGTAAGTTCTGAAATTACCGCTCCTGTCCCAGCGGGGTTTTGTTACCTGACCCAGAATCTGGGCCCTGGTCCCCATAATAAACTGATTTTCTATTTTCAGTTTCAGATAGAAAGCGGGTGAGCCATTGATCTGCATATCGGGTGCAGGGGCGATAAGCTCTCCAAGTTTCGTGTCGATCGATGCTTGCTGAACTGCATTGTCCCAGACAGTAGCTTGCGTATCGTCTCTGGTTCGTCCCGCTGGAATTTCGCAAGGCTGAGGTGTGAAAGGTTTCTTTACTGCTGGTAGGTCGATGCTTGGTAAGCTGATCGTGTGGTTTGATCTGTTCATCGTTCCCGCCTGAGGGTGCGAGAGTGTACCGTCTGTTGCTAATGTAGCTCCCTTCTGTACAGCTCGTGCGGTAGGGTCTGCCGCACGAGCTGGATTGGCTGCAGCTCTGTAGACTTTACGATTTATCCCACGGCTCTGTTGCACAACGTGCGTCAGTTCATGAGCGAGTAATTCCTGGCCTCGCTCAGACTCCGGGTTGTACTCACCGCTGGCAAAGTAGATATCGTTGCCAATAGCGAATGCGCGGGCATTCAGTTCTTTGCAGAGTTCGTCAGCCTGCATATCGGAATGCACTACGACGCCAGAGAAATCCTTGCCAAACTGTTGTTCCATTTTCTGGCGGATTTCGTTTTCCATCGGCTGACCGTTGCCACGGGTCTGGGCAATACGGGCTTCGACTTCATCCAGTTTTTTATCATTGGATTCAGCATCTTCCTGTTCTTTTGTACGCCTCAGCTTTGGTTGGGCGGCTTCTTCCTCTTCTTCACGGAAGAGCTTAGTCTGTGCTTCTTCTTCCTCTGCACGGAACAACTTAGGTTGTGCCGCTTCTTCCTTTTTTTCACGGAAGAGCTTAGTCTGGGCTTCCTCTTCTTCAGCGCGCATTAACTTAGTTTGCGCGGCTTCTTCTT
>JAYNJA010000047.1:11310-14498 GCA_038109705.1 Thalassolituus sp.
GTCTGGGCTTCCTCTTCTTCAGCGCGCATTAACTTAGTTTGCGCGGCTTCTTCTTCCTCTTCACGGTAGAGTTTGGTCTGAGCTTCTTCTTCCTCTGCACGACTAACGCTGCCGGAGCCAGAACCGACGCTTCTCGCCGCAGTGGTCGGGCTGTCGTTACCACTGGCAAGATTACGCTTTACGTCGGCAGCTACGCGGTCGGCTTCTTTTTCTTCGCTGTCAGCGGGGTCGCTTACCTGCATTTTGGCCTGAAGCTTCTGCTTTTTCTGCAAATAAGCGGGTTTCTTCGCCTTGCGTGATAGAGCTCCTGATGATTTTTCCGGGCTGTTTTTTGAACCCGGTTTCGTTCCTTTTTTGCTGAGAGCTTTGCTTTCCATAATTAACTCCCTGAATTCTGTAGTGCTGCAGGTAAGGCGCGGCCAAGTTTCTGGTATTCGCGGCCCACTGCCTGAAATAATGCACGCGCGGAAATTTGCCCGGCACTTGTATCTGCACCTGTAGTTGTCGCTTTGCCAGTGCCACTGCTTGTACCGGTATCGTTCGCAGCGGCTGTGAGCACCGCATTGCGGATCTGGCCACCAGAGAGGTCGCAATGGCTGGCAAGACTGCGCAGCGTGTCTTCCCCCGGGCTGCGCGGGCCTAAGTGGCTTTCCCAAAGGCGCAGACGTTCGTTAAATCCCGGCTGTGGGAAATCAATAATGATTTCCAGGCGGCGGTTAAATGCGGGATCTATCCGGTCTCTGTGGTTAGTCGTGAGCAACACAATGCCCGGGTGGCTTTCAATTCTGGCCAGCAGGTAATTGGTCAGGTTATTGGCAAAACGTTCGCCGCTGCTGCGCGCATCTGTGCGGCTACCAAATACTGAGTCCGCTTCGTCAAATAATAGGATGGCGTCCGTTGCCGCCGCGTGATCGAGCAGACGGCCAAGATTCTTTTCGCTTTCGCCAATGTATTTGTTCATCACCGAGCCGAGATCAACCCGGTAAAGCGGAGCTCCCAGGCGGCTGGCAATATAGCTCGCAGCCAGTGTTTTGCCTGTACCACTGTCGCCAACGAAAAGGGCACGTAAGCCAGGGTTCTGGCTTGCATTAAGGCTGTCGCCTAATTGCGACCAGAGCCTCTCGCGATGGATAGCCCGATGAATCAGATCGCGCAGGTAGTCATTAATTAACGGTGGAAAAACCACAGCATTATCAGGAATAGTACGATGAATAGGCTGGGCTAGTTGTGACAGCCCAGCTGCCGAATTCTGCGCACGTAGCTGGCGAATAGTATCGGCATTGATCGCGGTATGTTTATGCTCTGCCTGACGGTTGGTAATTAATGCAGCTTTTGTTAGCAGGTCGTCAATCACAGGGCCGCTAAGCAGGGCATTACCTGCAAGCTGGTGGGCGAGTTCTTCCTGCTGCAGTCCTGCATGCCATAGGGCAAACCGCTGCTGTTCGTCCGGTAGCGGCATCAGATATTGCAGACTATTGGGTATGTTGATTGCCGCCTCTGGTGCCGTAATAACGATCGCGTGTTGCCCTGAGTAGGGTGCACATATCTGTGCTGATTCTCCGGGCGCTGGTGTAACTTCAATTACTGGAGTCCAGCCCGCGAGGGCACAGGCAAGTCGGAATTCCGGCTGTTCCTGCCAAATATGCAATGGCGTTTTAACCGCAATGCCGCCGTTAAGCTGGGTAATTTCCGTCGCAAGAATATGACGACCACTCATTGCCTGGCCGCGGATAATTAACACGTTCGCCTGCTGTTCTTTTCCTTGCTGGAAATGGGCAGCCAGTGACGGTAAATCCCGGCGAGTCTGTCCGGGTAATAGTTGGCGACGATGATCGCGCAGATATTCAGTCTGAGGCCATGGACGCGATTGGTTTTTTAATACTGCCCACAGGTTCAGATTGATCTGCAGTGAGCGTAAAGGCAGCGGACCTTCGCCCATTACCTTGAGGACGTTCGCATCGGTTAATGGGTTGTGAGTAATATTCAGCACATCCCAATTTTTAGTATTCGCAAACAGGGTATGCACCAGATCAAGTGCCAGATGCACGCTCAGTTGCCCGGTATTTTCCGGTTGCTGTAAATCCGCCAGTGCAAAGGTGACTTCCGGATCGGTATCCGCAAGGCCAGCGAGCATAGTGGTGAATACTTCAGGCGGTGATAATTCAAGCACACGGATTAACGCACCGGTGCGGCCTGACAGCGCATTCCACTGGGAGATTACCTGCTGGTGTAATTGTGAAAATTCTGTAGCGTCTGAACACTCGCTTGAATCAGAAACGGCGGCATTCAATTCCCTGATATACAAGGCAAGGCCTGCGCGCACCCACTGACGTATCAGCAGGAAGGCATCTTTCTGTTCTTTGATTACCGCGAGATCATTCATAGTGCTGTTACTCGTTTTTTTTAGCCCTGGATTAACGCAAGTGCCGGGAGTTGTCATAACCCGGTTCAAAATAAAAACGTACGACCTGCCCAAGCCAGGGCATCCAGCCCGGATCAAGATCTAATCCTGCCAGACGCAAACTGATATCTGTGCGCGAGATATCTGCCATCAGATTCACGTGATCAGGCGTCGCCTGAATACTGGCCGGTAAAGCCAGAAGTTCTGGAGTCCAGACTTCTTCCCCGTAGAGTTTTTTTGCAAGACCAGATAGCTGGCTATCTTCAGGAAGTGGAAGATATAGAGCTTCTTCGAGCCCTGCCTGAGCACGGATAAAATCGTATAAAGGATCATCTGAGAGAGTTGCCGATAGCTCAGCGGCTAATCCCAGTAGCCACAGCCAGCCGTTTGGCAGTTGTGCCCAATAATCCCGAACGATAGCCTGAGCGGGCTCCCGGTTTAAAAAATTCAGCAGAAAAAGAACGCCGCCGTGTTCGGTATTAAATGCCCAGTTAAGTGCGGGTATCTTCTCGGGTTCTGCGAAATTCGCCTCTGGTGAAGTCATATTTGCGGTCGCAGACTCGTCATCCGGCGAATGCCTCTGTTGCGTAGTTTCGGGGATAGTTGCTGCTGTGGTTTCTAGTGCGGTTTCTGCGCGACTGTGAGGTTCCGCTGAATCTGTTGTCGCTAGAACGTCAGCACCCAGTGTTTTCACCGAATGTAGTACTTCGGACATATTGCTTGCTAACAGAGATGTATTGTCTTCGCTGGCAGAGTTCGTATTTATCGGGGTGGTAGTACTTTGTTT
>JAYNJA010000048.1:0-10219 GCA_038109705.1 Thalassolituus sp.
TTGCACCACTGTTCACGACCCAACTTGCGGTGTTTCAGGTCTTCGACGAGCTGCTGTACACCGTCTATCTGCCGTTTGGCCTGCTTCTTCTGACTGCCATCGCAGGCATGATTCAACAATTCCGTAAAAGCGCCGGCGACAGCGCAACTAACACTGAAAACCGGGCCATTCTGCGCTGGATTCTGTTGTTCATCGCAGCGACAACCATCCCCTCTGTGTTGAAGTTGTATACCGATATTCCTCAGAGTGTGATGATCGCCAGCTTCGTATTCGTTTACGCGGGCATGATGATCGCAATTACGCGCCACCGGATGTTTGATATTGAACGTTGGTCATACAAGTTGTGGATCTGGTTTGCAGGCGGCATGGCTGTATTGCTGGCTGACGTAGCGATTGCCTCTGCCATTGGTATGTCGCAGACGATGACCCTGGCGATCTCCCTCGCTGTCATCGGCTGGTTGTATTTCCCGGTACGTCAGCTGCTGTGGCGACGCTTTTTTACCCGCAAAGAACATCAACTACAGGACTGGTTAACGCAGTCGCTACCCGAACTACTCAGAGCACAGCAAGGTTCAGGCTGACAGCACGATCAGCACGCAAACCTGATATCCGCGCTGAAAGCAGTATTCAATCCACTCGCCATTGAATTAAAGAGTATCACTACAGAGAAGCACAGCCTCAGCGCAGGTAGCACAATTATGCATCTGGCGGCAGACACCGGAGTTACCTACGTGCTGTCACATCCGTCTGAGGGACGAAGGCAGTTCCGCGATGAAGATATGCGCGTCGGCGAGTTGGTCCTGACTCTCAATGAGCTTGTGCAACATAGTCTGTCGGCTCGAAAGGAAGGCGCGCAGGAGGAGCGGGCCCGCATCCGCCAGGATCTGCATGATGATCTGGGCGCAAAACTGCTCCGCCTGCTTTATCGTAGCCACCCGGATGACAAGCCACTGGTGAAAGAGGCAATACAGGACCTGAGAACATTACTTCAGCGCCGCTCTTCTTCCACCAGCCCGGTTAAAACCGTCATCCAGCAATGGCAGGACGAGGCCCAGCTACGCTGCAATGACCACGATATAGACCTGCACTGGCAGTACGCTAATGATCCCGGGCAAATAGCAACGCAGACAGCAGAGCTGAGTGCGATTGCTATATCTCAGGCGAGCATGGCACTGCGTGAGACCATAAGTAACGCCATCCGCCATCGCTCAGGCGGGCCTGTTACCGTATCAGTATCTGCCGATAACAACTGGCTAACGCTGACTGTCGTAAACCAAACCGAAGCACCTGATCAGGCGCAGGCTGACGCTACGGGTATGGGGCTCAGCAATATCGAAGAGAGGATGCAACGCTGTGGCGGCCAATGCCGGGTGTCTGTTACCGGGCCATCACACGCAGGTGACACTCATGGCATTCCAGGCCAAGCGGGTTGCTGGAAAGTCATTCTGAGCATTCCGGTGACCTGCCCCCCCTAATGTGGGGTACAGCAATTTTTCTGTGCGATCTATCTTGCCCCCTGAATAGTTCTTACCTTCAGGGGATAACATGGACAAGATCACCACCCTTTATAAACAGCACCGGACACCTGTCCGTAGCGGCTTTCTGCACAATGCAGCGCCCAGGGCTTTGTTGTGTGTAATGCTCAGCAGTGTTCTTCTCAGCGGCTGCAGCAGCTCTTCAGATTCCGGCTCTCCAGCGGCTGAATCTGGTACAGGCACAGCTCAGGCTCCAGCAAATACCCAGGCTGTTTCTGGTACGGCCGCGATAGGCGCGGCCATCACCGACGGTACGGTAACCGCCATCTGCGCCGATGGCAGCAGCTTTACTGAAAGCGTAACGACCGATGCCCACGGCAACTGGTCGGGGGAAGTCGCCAATGGCGCTATGCCTTGTGCACTGCAGGTTACCGGAGGCAACCCACCGGTCACTCTGCACAGTTATGTGTCCGCCCCCGGCACAGTCAACATCACCCCTCTTACAGACCTCATCATGGCATCGGCCACTGGTCAGAGCCCTGCAGACTGGTTTGCAAACTTTGATGGCACGACCCTAGATACAGCGACAGCCAGCACTGACCTGCTTAATTCATTTGCAGCCAAGGGTTTTACCATCCCTGCTACCGGCAACCCAATGACAACACCTTTCGCAGCGGATGGTTCAGGTTGGGATGGTCTGCTCGATGATATCGGTGACGCCATTGAAAACGACCCGGCCATTGCCGATTACGATGCTCTGATGACGCTGGTGAAAGACGGTAATCTCGCGAATATTCCTGCACCGGCTGCGCCAGACATGTTCAGTATTTCCGGCACGATTTCTGGAGCAACGGGCACAGTCGTCTGGGAAACCGTAGTCGCTGGCAGCATTCTTCACGATGGCGGCAACAGCAACGGCACGGTCACCTTCTCGCCGCTCGCAGGCATTACTGAAGGCAGCAACTGGAGTGTGGTAATTAATACTGCCCCGGCTGGTCAGAGCTGTGAGGTCAGTAATGGCAGCGGCATTCTTACTGCAGATGTCACTGACATCAGCATCGTCTGTTCAGACGTTATCGCCAGTCCAACCACCTACAGCATCAATGGCATGATTTCCGGAGCGTCCGGATCTGTCATCTGGGAGCTGCGCAAAGATGGTGTGTTCTTCAACGACGGCAGCACCGGCAACGGCCCGGTTTCTTTTACCAGCGCAATGAATGCTGGTAGTGGCTGGTCAGTGGTAATCGACTCGGCCCCTGCAGGTCAGACCTGTACGATAAACAACGGCAGCGGCACCCTGTCCGCTAATGTCACCAACGTTGCTATCACCTGTTCCGATATCGTCGCAGGGCCCACCAATTACAGCATCAGCGGTACCGTATCCGGGGCTTCAGGCAGTGTGGTCTGGGAGCTATCGAAAGATGGTTCGTTTTTTAACGATGGCGGTGCAACGAATGGCGCTGTGACCTTCACGGACTCGATGGCCAGCGGCAGTGCATGGGCGCTGACGATTAATACACCACCCGCTGGTCAGACATGCAGCGTAAATAACGGTACGGGCACCCTGACAGGTAATGTCAGCAACGTCTCTGTCACCTGCGAAAATGAAGTTGTCACTCCACCACCGACACCCGGTGAAGCACTTTACGACTTCTCTGACCTGAATCTCGACCCTGAAATCCCTGCGGACTTCACGCCCATAGCTCCTCAGGCGACCCCGGTTGATCCATCAGGCAATATCGCCAGCCTGTATCAACAATTGGGCGACTACCAGCGTGCTGCTATCTGGGCACCGGTACCTGATGGTGTGGCACGCACAGTCACGAACATCAGCACGGGTGATTATTACGAAATCACCGAGGCAACACCAACCGGCAGCTGGATGCGTATCAGCAGCGTCAGCTTCGGTACAGATACGACGGCCGACACGAATGACGACTACATCATGGCCTACACCATCTACCCGCATGGATACGCAGGCATGTCTTACAGCTTCAGCCACCCGGGACCCGATGCTCAGTGGTACACCGAAGACGACATTGCCGGTACTCGTAATGGCGGCAGCGTGATTGGCTTCCCACAGAGCGGCTTGCTTGAATTTGAAGGCGCGAGCGAGGGTGCGGTACTGATGATCCCATGTCTGAATACCGGCGCAGACGGAATCGCTTTCACTGCAGACGATTACCCGGGCTGTGCTCAGGGCTACCAGGTTGTTGTACTTGATGGTGAAGGAAACCGTGGCCAGGTGGTGATCTATAAATACAGTGGTCCTGATGGCCTCTGGTTCACCAACGACGATCTGGTAAACAGCTATGTGACCGTCACCACTGACCTGAGCATTCCACAGACGGTGACAGCGGTATATGACGGTGAAGGTACCGACGGCCTCTGGTTTACTGAAGACGATGTTGTCGACAGCCATATCCAGCAACTGTTAGGCGACAATTATCAGCCTCTGTATTCGGCAAACTACAATCTCGCTGGCAGTGACTCGACCTGGTTTACTGCAGACGACTACGTCAGTGGTTACGGGTATTACGGCTATAACGATGCTGGCGATCTGCTGATCGTTGCCAACCACAACGGCATGGGCTTTGACGGCGAGTGGTTTACCTCCGATGACTTCGTCAGCGCCATGATCTCGCTCACTGACGACAACGGTAATGTCATTATCAGTGCCAACCTCTCTGGCATGGGCGCGGATAACAAATGGTTAAGCGGTGACGATAAGCTCTTCGGCTACAGCTATCGCACATACGACGAAAATAGTCATCAGACCCGTAACGCAGACATGGGGAACAAGGGCGCTGATGGTCTCTGGTTCACTTCTGATGATCTGCCGAACCAGTCATACAACTATTGGTCACGCGAACTCAACTCCGATGGGCGAGTACTGCAGCAGCTCTATTATGATCCGGCACTGGCCCCGAATGATCCGGCCTTCAGCGCCAGTCAGATTAATCGTTACACCTATTACTCTGCCGACTTAACCTCGAACATCAACGTACAGCTCGCGAACTTCGGTGCCGATGGCCTGCCTCTGACTGCCGATGATGATCTGTCGCCATACCCCTACACGGTCGCGACTCCCACAGGCTTTACTCTATATAGTCAGCCTGGGCCAGACGCCGCCTGGTTTACCGCTGATGACGTATCCAGCGGCTACATAGTGCAGACCGTTGACGGCAGCCGCATGACAGTGAATGAACGCTACGATGCCAACGACACCCTGCTGTCGTACATCGATTACACCGAACTGACCCTGAGCTCGTACCGCATTGAAGAATACGCGCTCAATCAATCCGGTACGTACGACCTGACCGGATATCATGAGATCGAAGAAGACGCCTACGGCAACCCGCTGTGGACCACCTGGTTCAGTGCTGCCGGTGACATCGAAAGCGTCGATTACACGGAACGTAACTCCGATGGCCTGATTATCCGCCAGGGCTGGGCGTATTCGGCAGGTGCCGATGGTATCTGGAAAACTGCAGACGACTTCAGTTACTACAGCATCACCGAATACAACGCCGCGGGCGAACTGGTACTGTCTGCCGGCGAATACCGGGGCAGCGATAACCTTTGGGGCACGGAAGATGATACCTACTACATCAATGCCATTTACCTGCTCGACACTGACGCCGACACATTAGCGATGAACAACGGTTTCAGTGCGGTCTCGTGTGCTGATATCTACGCGGGCAGTGGTGATATTGCTGTTGCAGTGCGGGATATCAACGGCGCGGCACTGGCGGGGGCGACGATCATGCTGAATGATGGCGGAGATACCGCAACCACCAATGCAGATGGTCTGGCCTCGTTTACTGGGCTAACAGGTACTCAGGATGTGCATGTCTTCAAAGATGGCTATGGCTACGAGAGCTTCCTCTGTGTTTCGCCAGGCCTTGAAGTTACGCTGCACTCTGAACTGGAGCAACTCGGTGTCGCCGCAGACCGCTCAAAAGTCTCCTTCTATAACAGCGTCAGTGGCAACTTCATTCTGATGCTGCTTGATGATGACGGCTTGCCAGTGCACGAAAACGAGCGTTTCTCTATGGCCCAGATTATCAGCAGGGGAACTTACGCCGACCTGTATTTCAATATGGCACCGGGAACGGATGTCAGCGGTCAGCTTTGGGCGTTTCAGGTAGAAAATGGCGTCGTCACCAGCGCAGAGGATCTGGGTCTGCAGACTTACACTACTATCGCTGTCAGCACGAACCCTATCTACACCGATCGTGAGCAGCTCGCTATCAACTTTACCGCCAGTGATCTGGTGCCCGTTGCCCTGCAGAGCACCACCAGCTCACCGGTACAGGAATTCGTGTACTCATCGGCAAGCTTCGGTGGCTTGTTTGGCCTCGATTTCCGCTACGACTACGACAGCTACGGCTATAGCGCGAAACTTCCGGGAACAGATATCAGTCTGCCTGAGGCCCAACTGGCAAGCATGGCCTACAGCGAAACCTGGGAATTCTGGCAGCCGGGCAACCTGCTCGACCGTACGGCTGAGCCTCTGATTAATCGGATTTCAAGCGGCATCGCCTATCGTCCGCTGATCAGCGATCAGGCCGACAACAGCAGCAACCCAAGCATCGACTGGACGCCCGTTAGTGATCGGATTGAAGGCCACAGTGCTGTGACTACACTAAGACTGCGCAGTGCGGCTGGCGGCGTTGGCCATCAGACCGCATGGGCAATTCATCTACCAGCCGGAGAAAGCTCTGTTACTCTGCCATCCTTGCCAGCGGCGATTACAGACACTCTGCTGCCAGAGGATGAATACACCCTGCTGTTGGAAACCCGCGCATTCTTTTCTGGGGATGACGGCCTGGATTACGATGAGGTCGTAGGTACTCTTGATCTGCACAAAGACGATAACAGCATTGGTACTGAGCTGATCCGCACCAGTCCGACTGAATTCGGTGCCGCAGTGCTGACGCGCTGACTTCGATAATTAACTCGTATCAGCATATGTTTGGGCTATGGGGCTGGTTTAAACCAGCCCCATAACACAAACCCATAACACCAGTCCGTAGCACAAACTCCGATGAGCATAGCCTGAAAGAACACCCCTCGGGCCGACAAAGCCTGCAATCCCTTCCAGCATGATGTCTGTCACACTTTCGAAATTGACCCATTCCGCCCATCCGGTATATTGCAGACAGGGTTTCCCGCCTGAACGGGTGATCTACAAGGTATCCGGCAACGGATAATGGATAAGGCGGCACCGCCGCTGATATAACAAAAGGTGAAACATGGAATTCAAAAACTTCCTGAAAGCTGCAGCACTGACTGCTGTAGTTGCTTCTTCTGCATCTGTGAACGCTAACCCAAACCCATACACTGAGTGTGGTATCGGTGCACTGGTATTCAACAACCCAGACGTGATCGATGATGTGCCTATCGCAGCGGTTATCTCTAACATCATCTGGGACTTGGGTACTACCGCTGTGATCTCAGCGACTGCGACTCCAGAAACCTGTACTGGTGCAGCAATTGAAACCGCCATGTTCATCAACGATTCATACGACTCGCTGGTTGAAGAAACTGCACGCGGCGAAGGTGAGCACCTGTCTGCCATGCTGTCTATGGCTGGTTGCGCGACAGCAGAACAGTCTCAGGCTGCAGCTCTGATCCGTAGCGACGTTGCTGACGTTGTAACGGCTGAAGGCTACCAGGCGACGACCCAGCTGGAAAAATCTTCTGCTTATTACGATGCCATGCAGCGTAACGTTGCAGCGACCTGTGTAAACTCAGGCGTATAAGTGTTGATGTAGTCACCAGCTTGCTGGTGACTACTCGCCTGACACTGATATTTCTGAGCTCTCCTTTCCCATCCGAACAAAAATACCCCTATGAAAATCCCTCAGGCCATCCGGACGTGGCTACTGCTGACATTACTCAGCACCCCAGTATTGGCAGACTATTCACAATCAGAACTCGCACAAGTCGCTGAACAGACCACCTGGCTAAAGCTGCTGAAGTACGAAGGTGAAGGAAACAGTCAGAAAAGCGCTGTGTTTTCAGAGGAATTTTTCTTCGCCGATAACGGCAGTACTGACCCGGAAGCCGAATTAGCGGCAACTCTGATTGCGTTCAGTTCTCCATTGCAGCCGGCCTACGATGACAAAGGCGAATTACTGGAAGGGCTGAAAGGCGAAAACGTCAGCAAAGACCAACACCCACAGTGTCGCTTTCGTGGCCGTTATACCTGGCTTAAAACCCAGTTCGATCTGAGTACGATTGAAGAAATTAACTGCCCAGCTTTTGAAGAATGGAGTGCAGACGTAGACTCCATCAGTTTTATTCTGGCGACCGGCTACCTCAATAATCCAGCGTCTTTTTATGGCCATACACTGCTGAAATTAAATACCCGCTCCGAAGACCACACATCCAGTCAGAGCAGCAATCGCCTGCTTGATCAGAGCGTTAACTACGGTGCAATTATCCCTGATGGTGAAAATCCTTTTGTGTATATCGTCAAAGGTATTTCGGGCTTTTATGAAGCCGGTTTCACGCACAAAGAATTTTATTATCACGACCATAATTACGGTGATGGCCAGTTGCGTGATCAATGGGAATACGAACTCAATCTCACCCCGGAAGAAGTCCAGCTGGTCACAGCGCATGCCTGGGAGCTTCTGGGTCGTAAATACGATTATTACTTCTTTACCCGTAACTGTGCCTACCGCATGGCGGAACTGTTTGAGGTGGTCGATGGCGTTGAATTTAAACCAGACCGTACCTTTATGCTGCCGCAGGCATTTTTCCAGGAATTGAGTCAGGCAAGACACAACGGCGAGCCATTAATCCGGGAGGTGTATTACCACCCATCGAAACAGCAGATTCTTTATAACAGCTACCTGAATCTGAACGGTGAGCAGCAGGAAATCACCCATAATCTGATCGCCACTGGCGACTTCAGAAACAATACCGATTATCAGACACAACCAACCGACAAGCGTCAGATCATTACCGACACCGTAATGAATTATTACCAGTTCGCCGAAGTCGCCGTCGAAGGAAAACGCAGCTCTTATGAACCAACAGCACCACAATATTCTGCTGCCTTAAAAGAGCGCTTCCGTCTGCCAGTCGGCACGCCAGAACTGGATACAGAGATTCCGGCAGCGCCACATAATGGCCGTAATCCATCTTTATTGCGGTTGTCCGGTAAGCACCTGACACCGGCGAATAAAACAGGGATACAACTATTGGTACGACCCGCGTATTACGATGCATTGGATGCCCGTGAAGGCCATGTAAAAAATGGCCAGCTGGCGATGGGGACCATTGCGGCATCCATATACGACGATGCCCTGCGCCTGGATTATTTCGATCTGATCAATATCAGCAGCGTCAACAATGCCGTCACCTATCTGCCGGGCGACCGCGGCTTCGCCTGGAAGCTGCGTGCTGGCGCAATCCGCCAGACAGAGAGCTGTGATCATTGTGTCATACCAAGATTTTCAGGCAGCTTCGGCAAAGCCCGTGCTCTGTTTGATCAGAATATGATGATCGCAGGATACGTCGGTGGGGCTCTGCAGGATAACCTTAACGACGCAGGCTACGCATATGTTTCTGCAGGTGCCGATCTGTTGCTGCATCTTGCACCGGTCGATATAAAACTGAGCAGCGAAGCCCGCCAGCACATCGATAGCGACTGGGCGGATGAATACGACCACAGCGCTGAACTCCGCTTTGAAACCTCGACCAACAGTGAGCTGCGTATCGTCGGTCGCCACAACAGAGGCAGCAGTATTACCGCTGGGTATGGGGTGTATTGGTAATACCAGAGACTTGTATAGAGAGTGGTTATAGCGAGTCGTTGTAGAGAGAGACTAAAGAAGGAAGGTAGAGAAGGAGAGAGAAACATCTCTCTCCTTGTATCGGGTCAGCGATTACTCGTAACTGACACTGCAACCGTAGATGCGTGCTTTAAGACCAATAGTATTAAAGCCTTTGCCATCAAAGTTAATAAAAAGGTTGTAAGCATAACGGGTGTTATCAACCAGATCTGAGCCTGATGTATTAACGTCCGCCGTAGACATAACGACCACATTGGTATCGTCAACGGTGTTATCAGTCGTAAAAATATTCGATGATGCACCGGTTGTCAGGTCAGTACGCCACAGCTTCGCATTGAGGCTCACCAGATCAGTGTTATCCAGCACAGTACAACGCAGTTCGGTTAAAGTGCGACCATGAGGAAGCTGTATGCTTGTACCTGCATCACAATCAGCAGAGGCGTCATCTCCAACAGCAGAGAAATAAGCATAGTTCGACGGCCCCCGGTACAGGTTACACAGCCCAGCATCATTCAATTGATTGTCGGTGGTAAAAACCCGATGACCAATAGATACCGCGCCAGGCACCACACCTTGCTCCAGCTCCAATACATTGATGCGGTCGGCGTGATCATCAACAACTAAATTAGTTGCCCCTGTATCTTCCTCAAGAGCGGTGATGCGTGCGGCGTAACCCTCAACGACTACGGAGGCCGCCGTCGCGCCTTCTTCCAACGTGGTCAGCCGCACATTGTTATCGTTAACTTCAGAAACAATCGCCGAAAAATTATCGTTCAGACTTTGAGCTGTCAGCGTATCACCTGATTGATATTGGGCTGTACCAGCCACCTCGCCAGCCATAGAAAATGGCGTTACAAGTGACAGTGACAGCAGGCCCATTGCTGATATTTGCGTCGTGATTTTCATTAGTTTTCTCCTAGCCTATTTCAAGGT
>JAYNJA010000048.1:10229-13505 GCA_038109705.1 Thalassolituus sp.
GTATTGGGCTGTACCAGTAACCTCGCCAGCCATAGAAAGTGGCGTTGCCAGAGAAAGTGACAATGACACCAGCCCCAGAGTTGATATTTGAGTAGTGATTTTCATTAGTTTTCTCCTAGCCTATTTCAAGGTACAGCTGTCTATAGCTGACTGTCCGATTACGCATTCATTCGCTGCAGCATTCTGCTCAGAATCCTGGTCAACAGCAGGTGGCGCACTGTCAGATGAGTTGTCTGATGAACCGTCACCGCCGCTGTTACCTCCACTGCATGCACCCAGTGACAGTAAAGCCAGCAACAGCAAGGGCACTCTTGTTGTTTTGAGAGATATCATTTTCCGTATTCAGCTCATACTTTTACATTAGAGGCTGGATTATGAAGGGAATTAAAGTGACGCAAAAGGACATATTAACCCGAATTGCCAGAAAATGGCCCGAGTGCAATTCAGAGCTGGTTCGTCTGTACCGTCAGGTGTCATAACCCTCAGCTATGTGTTTGTCTTTTAAACGCACATAGTTGCCTGCGCCATAGGTAAAAAAGCTGCGTTCTTTCTCGGTAATCGGGCGCACTTTTTTCGCCGGTGTTCCCATGTACACAAAGCCACTTTCCAACACTTTTCCGGGGGATACCGTAGCGCCTGCAGCGACGATGACTTCATCTTCGACGACGGCCCCATCCATGATCATCGACTTCATACCGATCAGCACACGACTGCCTATCGTGCAGCCATGCAGCATGGCCTGATGGCCGATGGTAACGTCGTCACCGATGATCAGCGGGTAGCCGCCCGGGTTATAGTCGGATGCGTGGGTAATGTGCAGTACAGCACCGTCCTGAACGGATGTGCGCGCGCCGACACGGATATGGTGCATGTCGCCGCGAATCACGGCCAACGGCCAGACGGAGCAGTCATCCCCCAGATGTACGTCACCGATCACCACAGCGGTGCGGTCGACGAACACCCGCTCGCCTAATACCGGATCAATACCCTGATAGCTGCGGATATCTTTGTGGTTGCTGCTCATTACTGATCTCCTGAAAGCAAAACGGCCCTGACACAGTGTATCAGGGCCGCAGCATTACCGGTGAAGCGGTATTACTCAGGAATAACCGATCGCCAGTGGCATAAAGGCAACGATCAACAGTGCTGTAGCCATTGTGACCAGAGGCAGCAGGATCTTCTCATTGCGGTACCAGAAGTTCTCGCCTTCGACTTCTTCCTTCGACAGGCGAACTTCTTCTTCACCCACCACCTGGCGTGTTAACAAGTGGTTCAGTGCCACCGGCGGACTCAGATAGCCAAGCTCAAAGGCTACGAGGGTCACCATCCAGAAGTGCACAGGGTGAATGCCAGCTTCATAAGCAATGCTGGCAATGGACACACTCACCAGTACCACCGCACCGTATGGGTCCATGATCATGCCGATCACCACCAGAATGGATACCAGTACCAGCATCGCCACCCACACTGAGCTGAAGTCAGCCGGAATGTGAGACATCAGTTCAGCACGCTCAACCACGCCGCCGAGGCTCATCGACATGCCCATCAGCATCAGCAGAGCGCCGATGTGCAGCATAGCTTCTGAGGTGGACTCACGCAGAGTCTTTTCCATCGAATCACGGCCGTGCTTGAGGTCATCGTAAGATGACGCCAGACGCTGCTCAACGTAGTCAACGTTCATGTTCTCGCGCTTCAGTACGCCTTTCTCCTGAGCGATACGCTCGTACGCCAGAATCACCAGCAGCAGTACTGGCAAAATGATCGGTGCAGAGAACTCGTCCAGATACGCATCCAGGAAGATCGCATAGAGCGCCAGCACGACAGCAATAATAATGACGTAAGGAATCAGCGGACGCAGACCAGTAAAGAACTGCGACCAGGCTTCGCTGTTGAAGGTAGTCTGAGTCTGAGCTTCTTTACGGGTAACCAGTGCGTAAATAGCAAACAACAGAGTGGTCAGCAGGAAGACTTTCACACCCCAGCCGAACAGCTGATCGGTGGTCACTTCATTGTTCAGGGCGGCAACAATCACCACCAGCAGACACGGACGCAGAACCACACCCAGTGAGCCAGACATCGCCGTTGCAGCCAGCGCCAGCTGACGACGGGCACCCGCACGACGCAATTCCATGTACACCAGACCACCCACGGCGATCACGAAGATACCCGAACCACCCGTGTAAGCCGTCGGCAGCGCCGCCATGCCCACCAATACGAAGGCAAACACTTCTGGCGCCAGATTAAACGGACGGAAGATATTGAAGATCTTCTGTGTCATCTCAGTACGCTTCAGCAGCATACCGATCCACACGTACAGACCCACGTTCAGGAACAGCTGCGACATCTCCATCATCTGATTCAGGTGAATCGCAACACCCGCAGGATGGCCAGTCAGAATAAAGTAGAGGCCAGTACCAATCGCCATGCTCGCATACAGCGGCACGGCCAGTTGGGCACGCAGGAAGCTACCGCCCGGCTTAGCGTCTTTAGGGATAACAAAGAACTGATAAATAGAAATAAAGATCGGCGCGGCAAAACCAATGATCCACATCCAGTGCAGCACCGCATGCTCGGTCGGCACCTCGACACCGGCAGAGAAGGCGATGTTTTTGAAGTTCCAGACTGAATCAAACAGCACAGCAAAAGCGATACCCTGAGCTACTGCTGCAACGCGGTAGTCCATCACGGTTTCCATTGGCTTCAATGCAATATGGTGGCGACCGAACAGCGCCATACCACCACAGATCAGTACCAGCACGGCCAGCAGAATACGCTCGCTCGACAGGCCAACATCACCGAGACCGGCAACCGCAAGTTCAACGCTACGGAAGATCTCAACGCCTGATGTGATCTGCTCCATATTCGCCGCATACTCGGTGTGGCGCACCTGACAGCTGGCTTTAGAGGCTGTCAGCGACTGGCGCAGAATCGCAGGGTCCGGCGGTGGCGCAGCAAACAGATCAAATTCATCGACCGGTGGCGCTTCGGCAATGCGCTTCTGCACCTCAGCGTCGATGTTCATATTCGGATCACACTCCGGCGCAACCGGATCATGACGTAGCTGGAAGTAACCCTCCCAGATGGACTCACCCAGCTGCAGCAACTGACCATGAACGGTATGGCTGGTATTCAGCAGAATGACGAAAACAAGTATGAGAAAGGCAGGCAGTGCCGTCGACCATTCGACTGCCGCATTACGTTGGTTAAGCATGAGGTTGCCCCAGATACGTCTTTTTATTCTTTTCTTATGATTTTTACTGACCTTGGTGAACTGGT
>JAYNJA010000048.1:13515-14441 GCA_038109705.1 Thalassolituus sp.
CATATGTCAAGGAACTTTACCTAACCAGACAGGTCGCCGAATCTGACTTTTTCGCTTGAATTAAAGGCTCCAGCCCCAATACTTAGAACTAATACGTTTATATATACCGCTCACGGAGCCGCTGTTTATGTCCAATCCGCTTCTTCAGCAACACGCCCTGCCACCTTTCTCTGACATCAACGCCGAACACGTTCTTCCCGCCGTTGAAGAGCACCTGAACACCAACCGCACCCGCATCAGTGAGTTGCTGGGTAAGTTCGCCAGCGGAGAAGCAACGCCAACCTGGGAATCTCTGATCGAACCCATGGACGAGTGGCACGACGAACTGAGTAAAGCCTGGTCGCCAGTGGGCCACCTCAACGGCGTACTGAACAGCGATGAACTGCGCGAAGCCTACAACGCCTGTCTGCCCTTGCTGAGCCAGTACTGGACTGAGTTCGGCCAGAACGAAGACCTGTTTAAAGCCTACGACGCACTGAAGAACAGCCCGGAATTTGAGCACCTGTCCGGCCCTCAGAAGACAGCGATCAATAACGCCCTGCGTGACTTCCGTTTATCCGGTATTGATCTGGCCGCCGATAAAAAAGCGCGCTACGCCGAGATCCAGCAGAAGCTGTCAGCCCTGACCAGCAAGTTCAGCGAGAACGTGCTCGACGCCACCGCTGCCTGGACCAAGCACATTACCGACGTATCTGAACTCGACGGCGTACCAGAATCTGGTTTAGGCCTGCTCGCACAGCAAGCGAAGCAGCGTGAGCTCGACGGCTACGTGATCACCCTCGACTTCCCGTCGTACATGCCGATCATGAGCTATTGCACCAATCGTGAATTGCGCGAAGAACTGTATACCGCGTTTGTTACCCGCGCTTCTGACACCGGCCCGAACGCTGGCGAATTCGACAACAGCCAGAACATGAAAGACATTC
>JAYNJA010000049.1:0-13930 GCA_038109705.1 Thalassolituus sp.
GGCAAAAAGGTTGAAGAGCTTATTGCCCGTATTGCCCAGAAAGCCCGGGCGGCGGGTATTCACATGATTCTCGCGACCCAGCGACCATCGGTTGATGTAATCACGGGTCTTATTAAGGCCAACGTGCCGACGCGTATTGCCTTTCAGGTGTCGTCTAAGATCGACTCGCGGACAATTCTTGACCAGGGCGGGGCTGAACAGCTGCTGGGGCACGGTGATATGCTGTTTATGCCTCCGGGTTGTGCGCTGCCAGAGCGTGTGCACGGTGCCTTCGTTGACGATGATGAGGTTCATCGTGTTGTCGCTGAGTGGAAGCAGCGTGGTGAGCCTGATTACATCGAAGAAATCACTCAGATTGGTGAAGATGGAGCGGTACCGGGTGCTGGTGGTGATTCTGACGGAGAACAGGATGACCTGTATGATCAGGCAGTCGCATTTGTTACAGAGTCAGGTAAGTGTTCGATTTCGTCGGTGCAGCGTAAATTGCGTATTGGGTATAACCGCGCCGCCCGACTGGTAGAAACAATGGAAGCCGCTGGTGTGGTGTCTCCGCCAGCGCACAACGGCAGCCGCGAAGTTCTCGCGCCGCCACCTGTATGATGCAGAGGAAGTAGATTTGAATTTTCTGAAACACGTAGTGATTGCTACAGCTGGCGCTCTGGTCAGTGTTTATTCGTTTGCTGACGCTGCCGGCGCTTCTGGTAGTGCCGCGCTTGATAGCTTTACTCAGAAACTTGATCGGTTGCAGTCGATGGAAACCGGATTCGAGCAGGTGACAATGGACACCTCTGGTGAGGTTTTGCAGTCGTTGTCCGGCACTCTCACCGTTGAGCGGCCCGGGAAAATGCGCTGGCAGACCGAGCCGCCTTATGAGCAGCTTGTCGTGTCCGATGGTAAGCTCGTCTGGGTCTATGATATGGATCTTGAACAGGTGACGATCCGTGAGCTTGAGGCGCGGCTTCAGGATACGCCGGCTCTTCTTCTGAGTGGCAATACCGCAGAAATCGCAGACAACTATGACGTTAGCCTTGATGGTGCGTCAGCGGTAGAGCGTTATCGACTTAAACCTAAAGATCAAAGCCAACTGTTTGAGGCTTTGGAGTTTGACTATCAGAAGGATGAACTCCGCTATATGCGTATATTCGATGCTGCAGGTCAGGTAACAGAGATTCGCTTCAGCGACGTGCAGGTTAACCCTGATCCTGACGACGGCGCCTTCTACTTTATCGTCCCTGAAGGGGTGGATGTCATCGACGGACGTCATGGCAGCTGATCTTTTTTCTGATAGCAAGCCATATGAGCCGCTAGCGTCGCGACTCCGGCCACACTCGCTGGATGAATACGTTGGTCAGGAGCATGTTGTTGGGCCCGGAGCTCCGCTCCGCAGAGCTCTGGATGCTGGTCAGGTTCATTCTCTCATTCTATGGGGGCCTCCGGGGGTCGGAAAGACAACGTTGGCTCGCCTGATTGCACATTACGTTGACGCGCGATTCCTGTCTGTCAGCGCGGTGATGGCTGGCGTTAAAGAAATCCGCGAAGCGGTTGAGCAGGCGCGTCAGGCGAAAGCGGAAGGGCGTAAGGTCGTACTTTTTATCGACGAAGTGCATCGCTTTAACAAATCCCAGCAGGATGCGTTCTTGCCGTACGTCGAAGACGGTACATTTATTTTTATTGGTGCGACCACAGAAAACCCCTCATTTGAGCTGAACAATGCTTTGTTGTCCCGTGCACAGGTTTATATCCTCAAGTCACTGCCGCCAGAACGACTTGTAACTGTTGTCGAGAGGGGGCTTCAGGCAGAGGGGGTTTGCGGAAGTTCGGAAGACGCAATTAATCTGTTAGCGCAAGCTGCCGACGGTGATGCTCGCCGAGCATTGAATCTCGTTGAGCAGGCTTTGCAGTTGAATGATTCTCAGCCTTTATCGGAAGCAGATGTCAGTGCCGTGATGGTCAGCAGTCTTAGACGCTTCGATAAGGGGGGGGACACCTTTTATGATCAGATATCAGCGTTACACAAGTCGGTGCGCGGATCAGACCCGGATGCTGCCCTGTATTGGATGTGCCGCATGCTGGATGGTGGCTGTGATCCGATATATATCGCCCGCCGCCTGGTGCGGATGGCGAGTGAGGATATAGGCAATGCCGACCCACGGGCCCTGTCTGTGTGTACGGCTGCCTGGGAAGCACAGGAGCGACTGGGCAGCCCGGAAGGTGAACTCACGTTGGCGCAGGCGGTGGTCTATATTGCTTGCGCCCCAAAGAGCAACGCAGTTTACACTGCCTACAAAGCGGCACGAAAACTGGTGCAGTCGACACCCGCCCATGAGGTACCATTACACCTTCGTAATGCTCCGACCAAGCTGATGGCTGATCTCGATTACGGTGCAGAATATCGCTACGCCCACAACGAGCCTGATGCATTTGCCGCGGGTGAAAATTACTTCCCTGAGGCATTGGCCGGCTCACTCTTCTATGAGCCTGTAAATCGCGGGTTGGAGCAGAAAATCGGTGCCAAGCTGGACCACTTGCGCGAACTGAATCGTACAAGCCAGCAGCAGCGATATCCATCCCAATCTGACGAGTAAGGTAAAGCAGTGGCGTATTTGTGGATTGCCCTTGGTGGCGCTTTGGGGGCGATGGCCCGTTTCAGTATGGCAACAGCGGTGTTTAAGTGGGCTGACCGACCGTTTCCCTATGGCACGCTTTCAGTGAACCTGTTAGGCTCCTTTGCCATTGGAATGGCCTACGTCTGGCTGGTAGAACACAGTTTTGGCGGGGATCATCATCGGCAGTTGGCGATGGTAGGTTTCCTTGGAGCCTTCACAACATTTTCCACTTTTTCACTGGAAAGTATTTCTCTTCTGCAGCAAGGTCGTTTTGAAGCGTGTCTTGCCTACATCAGCGTCAGTCTGGCGGGGTGTCTGGCGGCAACAGCTGCAGGGATGTGGTTATCTAAATCTCTGGTTTAAGAAAGAATAATGCTCGATATCAAATACATTCGCGACAACCTCGACGACGTTAAGCAGGCACTGGCTAAAAAAGGCTTTAACTTTGAAGCTGAAACCTTTGTGGCACTTGATGACACTCGTAAAAAATCCCTGACTGAAGCTCAGGGTCTGCAGGCTGAAAAGAAAAAGGCGTCCAAGCAGATCGGTCAGCTGATTGGCCAGGGGATGTCACCGGAGGAAGCGAAGGCTCAGGTAATGAGTGGCCTTGACGCTGATATTACCCGGGCGGAGCAGGCAGCTCGTCAGGCAGAATCTGATCTGCGTGATCTGCTGATGTCGATCCCGAATGTTCCTCTGGCTGAAGTTCCAGCCGGTGCCGACGAAGAAGACAACGTTGAAGTGCTCACCTGGGGCACACCTCGTGAATTCAGCTTTGAGCCTAAGGATCATGTCGACGTTGGCGCGCCATTCGGCCTGAACTTCGATGCCGGTGCTCTGGTGGCCGGTTCCCGTTTTGCAGTAATGAGCGGTCAGATTGCCCGTCTGCATCGTGCGTTGACTCAGTTCATGCTGGATGTTCATACGGTCGAGCATGGCTACGAGGAAACTTACGTTCCTTATCTGGTCAACCGTCAGGCGCTTGAAGGTACTGGTCAGCTGCCTAAATTTGAAGAAGATCTGTTCAAAATTCCTCAGGCTCAGGGGGAGAAAGATCTGTATCTGATCCCTACCGCAGAAGTGCCGGTGACCAATCTTCTGCGTGATGCCGTTAATGATACTGCTCTGCCGGTCAAAAAGGTTGCCCATACTCCTTGCTTCCGTAGCGAAGCTGGCAGCTATGGTCGTGATACGCGTGGCATGATCCGTCAGCACCAGTTCGATAAAGTTGAACTGGTGCAGTTTGTGCGCGCCGATCAGTCTGAGACAGCACTCGAAGAGCTGACAGGTAATGCTGAAGCCATTCTGCAGAAGCTGAATCTTCCTTACCGCAAAGTGATTCTTTGCGGTGGTGATCTGGGCTTCTCTGCGGCGAAAACATACGACCTTGAGGTATGGCTACCTGGTCAGCAGAAATTCCGCGAGATTTCATCCTGCTCGACCTTTGGTGATTACCAGGCGCGCCGCATGCAGGCTCGCTGGCGCAACCCTGAGACCGGTAAGCCAGAGTTGCTGCACACGCTGAACGGCTCGGGTCTCGCGATTGGCCGTACGCTTGTAGCGGTACTGGAAAACTATCAGCAGGAAGATGGTTCTGTTGAGGTGCCTGAAGTATTGCGTCCATACATGGGTGGTCTGGAGCGTATCAACTGATGAAAAAAGGCCTGCCGCTGGTTCTTAATGGTGAGCGTTGCCGCTTCATTGTTGTAGGTGGTGGCAGCGTTGCTACCCGCAAAGTCACATCGCTGGTGCGCAATGCCAGTGATGTTGTTGTTATTTCTCCCGAAATCAGTGATGACATTCGCATACATGCGAGTGACCGTTGTCGTTTATTGGAACGTGAAGTTGCCGCAGGCGATTTTTCTGTCGGCGACTATGTCGTACTGGCAACGGATAGTCCTGAGGTGAATTCCAGTATGGCCGATGCGGCGAGAGCTGTAGGTGCCTGGGTGTGCCGTACGGACGATCCTTCCGGAAACGATTTTGCCTTTCCAGCGGTAATTGACCGGTCGCCATTACAGATCGCTGTATCGACGAATGGCGCTACACCTGCGCTGACCAGAATGGTACGGCAGCGTCTGGAAGCCTTTATTCCTTCTGATTATGGCCGGCTTGGTCAGTGGATGGAGACTCTGCGCCTACGTTTGCGCGCGGAGGGTTCTTCGGTTTCACGTGGTGAGTTCTGGCGTCGCCTTCAGCGCTCGCAGGCGCCTGAGCAGGTGCTTGCTCGCCGGGAAGACGTCGCTGACAGCATCGTTGAGAAACTTCTGAATGGCGAAGAACCATCGAGAGGTGAGGCCTTTCTGGTTGGGGCAGGGCCGGGTGATCCGGATCTTCTGACCTTTCGTGCGCTTCGTCTGATGCAATCTGCAGATATCGTTTTCTATGATCGCCTGGTTAGTCCCGCGATTATGGAACTCATCCCTGAGGATGCAGAACGCTATTACGTTGGTAAGGCCCGGAGTGATCATGCGGTTCCGCAGGAGGGCATTAATCGCTTACTTGTCGAAGAGGCCTTGAAAGGCAAACGGGTGCTGCGTCTCAAGGGTGGTGATCCCTTTATCTTTGGTCGAGGCGGTGAAGAAATTGAAGAGCTTGCGGCCAGCGGTGTGCCATTTCAGGTCGTACCGGGAATCACAGCAGCCAGTGGCTGTTCCGCCTACGCGGGTATTCCTCTGACGCATCGTGATCATGCCCAGTCTGTACGCTTTGTGACAGGGCATATGAAAGACGGCACCTGCAATCTGCCGTGGAATGAGTTGGCTCACCCACAACAGACTCTTGTGATTTACATGGGGCTGGTTGGGCTGCCGGAGATTTGCCGTCAGCTGATAGCGCACGGTTTATCTGCTGAAACACCGATAGCTTTGGTTGAAAAGGGCACATTGCCTGATCAGAAGGTCCATACAGGTACGCTCGCGACCATGGCCGACTATGTAGCGGGTAAAGAGATTCAGGCGCCTACTCTTACGATTGTAGGTTCCGTGGTTTCTTTGCACGAGAAGCTTCGCTGGCGCTAAGGCGCCAGCAGATTTTTGCCCGCAGTCCGTTTAACTCGCTATTTCTCGCGCGGCCCAGGCAGAACGACAATTTTCCAAAGCCAATTCGATGTCGCTGGTGCCATTAATCACACACCAGGCGAGTGCGGCTGTGCGGATAACCGCTGCTTCACCATATTCTGACGTCAGACTTCCGCTCCACAGGTCTCTCAGCCATTGGCTATCCACTGAGTCTGCTTTGTCTGCGTAGTGACTGTGATCGTTATCGAGCCGGATTTCATGTATCTCGCCTTTGATAACAACAGATGCCACACAGGCGCGCTCTGGGTTGACCTCAAATTCACCACCTTCACCTTTGATGACGGCTGCGCTCTCATTGCACATGGCGGCAGCATCGGCATGCATTTTTCGATAAGTCGGGTGGAAAATACCCTGTACCGATGGTGTGTTATTCGGGGCGATAGTCTTCAGTACGGTATTAATTGGTGAACGGACTCCAAGAACTGATTTCAGGCCCAGCCATTCCTGAAGGACTGGATTGATCTCCGATACGGGCAGGTATGCCAGTTTTCCCGCAAATAAGGGGATTTCATCTCGGGTCAGTGCTGGTAAGCTGAGGTCGCTGAATACTTCATGTGCGTATTTCCGACCCTCGGTGTGCGCAAGGGTACCGTGCACCAGAATGCGATACCCCATTTCTGTCAGCAAGCGGGCTGACAGAACCCACCACATTGGCTGGCGTCGCTTTCCTGCATAGCTCGACCAGACCAGGTCAAACTTGTCACTGCCGTCAGGCCAGTACTCGTTTATTGCCTCTGAGAATCCCGCGATTTCGTCCGCAGACTCTTCCAATACGCGTAACAACATGAATATGGCACCGAGCTGCTCGGGACGGTAGCGCCCGGCCAGCATTTCACTCATGGTGAAGCGGGCTTCTTCGCGTGTCATATTGCGACTGGCATTCTTGCCACGAGCAAGAATGCGAACGTAATCAGCTAATGCGTGTTTGCTCACAGGCAGTTCTCCGGCCGGGGCAAGCCGGCGATGCGGGCAGCCAGCTTTGCCGGGCTGCCGGGAAATAGTGTCATCAGGTAAATGCTGGTTGCTTTCTCAGGGCCCAGCTTAACTTTGAGGTAGCGGGTAAGAGGGCGCATGGCTGGCGAGAGATCAAACTCTTCATAGAAGTCACGGAGTGCGTAAATAACTTCCCAGTGTGCGTCAGTCAGGCTGACTCCCTCGTCTTGAGCAAGCAAGCTTGCTACATCAGTATTCCAGTCGTCGAGATTGATCAGAAAACCGTCTTTATCCAGATCTGTCATGTCCAGCTCACTGTTGGGCCATGGTTGATAACGAGGTCGGCCCAGGCTTCGTCGTCGATGCTGGTGACGTGCTCCGGTGAGCCTAGTCCTCTAACGGTCAGATCCTGGGTTAACGCATAGGCGACCAGATCGGTTTTTAATCTGGCGCACTGGTAAACACCATCACCACATAGCAGGACGGCATCATCGCTACCGGCGATCTGCTCAAGTTTTTTCAGAATGTCTGGGTTGTTGCTCAGAATCTGGTGCAGGGCCATCAGAAGGTCACCACGTGATGAGATGAATTTATCCAGTCGCCTGCTTCGTTTCGGGACAGGCTTCGGGCGATGTCGGTGGTGTATGAGTCGCTGACAAAGCCGATATCGTCAATACCATACAGACCTGTGGCAGCCAGTAACTTTGTTGGTGCCTTGCCGCCGCTTTTCCGGGGGAGTTGGTTTTGCTGCAGCCAGTAAATACCGTCGCCTGTGAATAGTAGCTTCACGGGTATGTCGAACGCTGCCATGGCAAGCGCGTATTCAATGGCTTCGCAGTCGGGCGTAGGTGGTCGTGTGACCAATACTAATATGCTGTTATCCATCAGAATTGCACCACCTGATCGCTATCATTGATTGCATCGGTCATTTCACCCAGGCCGACCAGTTCAAACGCTGGGTGGAGGTTTGCTTCGCGGAGCTCGTAGCGGGTTGCTTCTGTATCATTTGCGATTCCACGTCTGAGGCTGTTGGCGATACAGGCAGACAAGGCGATGCCGTATTGCTCTGACAGGGCTGCCCATTCACTGCAGGCTGCAGTCTGCCCCTGAGGTGCTTGCTGGCATTTGTTTGCCGCAAGCACGGCGTCCTGATAGAAAAAAATACGTTTTATGTTGTGCTTGTCTGCGGTTGCGCGGACAAAACGCATGGCCAGTGCATGATGATTGCCTGTAAATGGGGGTGTTGTAATCAGTAGAGTGAAGTCTGCCATTGCCAGTTCTCTGTGGATCTGGCGCTATGATATCGCCCGTAAGACTGAAGGCAAAGCTCATAATTTGATCGGTAACGAATTGATTTTAAAAAAGAAGTTGACGTGGAAATTTATAGCTGTATTATAAGCGGCGTTCGGAGGGATGGCTGAGCGGTTGAAAGCACCGGTCTTGAAAACCGGCATACGTTAATAGCGTATCTAGGGTTCAAATCCCTATCCCTCCGCCATTATTACTAAAAGGGCCAGCTATTTAGCTGGCCCTTTTTTTTGTGCGCTACATGCTTTCAAACTCTCTTTTGCGCGCATTTCTCAAATCTTCAGCTGTTCCTTTTCCTGCATCATATTAATGCGCTTGCTGACACCGCCAGAACTGATCCGCTCCAGATGGCCACCAGCGTAATCAATGTTACTTCAAGAAATTGCATGCGTTTTAATGTGGCATCATCAGATACGACGGCAACGAGCGTACTGTGCTTGTGAGCTTTCATTGGCAGTAACCTTGGGTTGTTCGTGATGAACCAACTATTGCATAAGCCGGATGCGCTTGTGTTGCCTTCTTGATGGCAGAGCGTCAACAGAAGTTATCTGAATCGCTATTTTGTGTAACGTCAGTGGTCATTTAATGCCCAGTGTGACTGGGACTGCAGCGGCCGACGCAGAGAGCGTGAAGAAGATTCTGAGTGGACTGAAGAGGGGATCAGTCGATTGCGCTTAAGTAGCTGGCAACTGATCGCCCCAGAGCGTTCAGATTGTAACCACCTTCAAGAATGCTGAGCACGGGCGCTTTGCGAGGCGCTGCAATTTCATGGATCACACCTGCAATCCAGCGGTAGTCGTCATCGAGCAAATTCAGCTCAGCCATCGGGTCGTCTTTATGACCGTCAAAGCCCGCAGACACAATAATGATTTCCGGAGCATAGCGCTTAATGGCTGGAAGCCAGTGCTCCTCTATCATGGCTCTGAATGTCGCACTGCCGGTTCCTGACTCCAGTGGAACATTGATCAGGTTGTTGAACCTTGCCTGTTCGTAATGTGAGTAAGGATAAAAAGGGTGCTGAAACGAAGAACAGATCAGAAAGCGCTGATCGTTTCCGAGTATATCGATGGTGCCGTTACCCTGGTGGGCATCAAAATCGAGAATCGCAATACGCTGAAAGTGATGGATGTCTGCAGCTCTCAAGGCGCTGATGGCGACATTGTTAAAAAAACAGAAGCCCATCGCCTTTCTGTGTTCGGCGTGGTGCCCCGGTGGCCGAGTGGCGACGAAGGCATTTTGATAAGTGTTCTTTACCAGGGCATCCAGGGCAGCAGTGCAGGAGCCTGCTGACCAAAGCGCAGCCTTAAGGGAGCCGGGTGCCATGGAGGTATCTTCATCAACGTAAATGTGCCCATTTTCTGGTTGAATCAGATGGAGTTGCTCCACATAACCTTTGCTGTGGGCGCGCAGGATATCAGACAGTGCGGCCTCTTCGCCTTTGACATGAATCAGTTGCTCCCACACGCCTCGCGTTTTAAGCTCCTGCTCGATGGCCATGATGCGCATCGCGTGCTCAGGATGGTCGTCATCGGTCAGATGACCAAAATGCTCGTCTGATGTGTAGTACGCGAGAGTCATGCAGGTGGCTGTCCTTTTTTTGCCCAGTTTACTCTTCGCTGGGTAAAACACCAATATAGTCCCGGGAGGCATTAATGGGTACCCGTTCTCTGGAGCGTTTTTTTCAACCAGAAATAATCGCGGTTATTGGTGCTTCCGTGCGTCCTGGGAGTCTGGGTGGGGCGATTATCCGCAACCTGAAGGCGGGTAAATTCACAGGTGAGATTCAACCAGTCAATCTGAAAGGCTATAGCGAAATTTATGGCCTCAAAGCCTACGGCAAGATCAGTCAGCTACCACGCACGCCAGACCTGGCGATTATCTGTACGCCAGCAGATTCTGTTGCCCGGGTGATCAAGCAATTACATTCCGCAGGGGTTGAGGCGGCCATGGTACTGACGGGCGGCATGGCGCGTACCCGATCGTGGCAGTTCCGGCCCAATTCAGAAAAGATTGATCGGATCGTAAAGCAGACACGTATGCGCATCCTCGGGCCAGACTGCCTCGGAATTGTTCTGCCACATCGAAATATCAACACCAGTTTCCTTCATGTACCAGTGCACAAGGGGAACATTGCCTATATCGGTCAGTCCGGGACACTGGCATCTGGGGTGATGGATTGGGCCTATAGTCGCGGGCTGGGTTTTTCGCACGTCGCCACGCTGGGTCGTAGCGAAGATGTCACCCTACCAGACCTGATTGATTACATTTCCCAGGAGCCTAAGGCCCGCACGCTTCTGGTTCAGCTGGATGAGATTCGTTCGGGTCGCTCGTTAATCCGCTCTCTACGTGCGGCGTCGCGGCATAAGCTGGTTCTTGCCGTTAAAAATAATCGTTTTCCGGACAGTCCGTTAAATCCAGTATCTGCACCACGCGGTCTTGCGCGCAGGGATGATCTTATCGATGAGGTGTTTGCTCGTGCCGGTGTATTACGGGTGAATGCAACTGATGAGCTTTTTGATTGTGTCGATGCGTTAAGTAATCGTCGTGAGAGATTTGGCCCCCGCCTGGCAATCGTCGCTAACGGCCGAGGTCCTGCGATTATTGCCCTCGACAGGCTGCTGCATGATAAGGGCGTACTTGCCGAGTTTAGTGACGATTGTAAGGCAGAGCTGAAAAAACAGGTTCCTGATTACGTTAAAGCGGACAACCCGGTGCTGCTTAACCCTGAATTGAAGCCTGAGCAGCTGACTTCTGTGGCTAAAATTTTGCTATCAGACCGAAATGTCGACGCCTTGTTGGTTGTCTATACACCCGGTCTGGGTACTGATCCGCTGGCAAACGCGGAGGCTTTGGTTGAGTTGTCTGCGCATACTCAGAAGACAGTGCTGACGAGCTGGATTGGCGAGTATTCTGTCGAAAAAGCCCGGGCTTGCTTCGATAAGGCTAAGGTTCCCACGTTTGAAACCCCGGATAATGCTATTAAATCTTACATGTACATGGTGCAGCATCAGCGCACGCAGGATCTGCTTCGTGAGATTCCTGAAAGTATCGAGATTCCTGTCTCTGCGCAGCACTCAACGCTGGATAAAGAGTTAGAAGCGCGATTTAAGCCAGGGGATTACCTGCCTCCTGTGGAAGCATATCGAATGTTACGGGCGTATGGTTTCCCGTGTGCTGACAACTTGTTCTGTCGGGAGTTGGATGAGCTTCTATCTAAGTCTCAGACCATACCTTCGCCCTGGGTTTTGAGGGTGCATCACCGTGATTACCTGTATCCGTTTGCTTATGGAAACAACCCTCGTGAGCGAATTCGCAGTGTTGCGCGGGATCTGGATGATCGCACTGAGGTGGTGGCCGCTGCGGATGCGCTGCGCCATACGATTGAAGAGCGTTTTCCTGATAGCCCGATTTTGGGTTACACGCTGCAGACCATGCATCGGGCGCTCGACAATCTACAGTTCTCTTTTGGTATTGGCCGCGATAATGAGATCGGTCCTTACATCTTTTTTGGTGGCGGTGGCAGTACGGCAGATATTCTGGTTGATCGGCGTGTGGCTCTGCCGCCGCTGAATGCAAACCTGGCGGAGAAGTTAATTCGCAAGTCTCACTTTTATGAGGTGTTGCAGGAGCGCTCGGAAGATCCTGAGCGTGATCTGCTGACGCTGGAACGCTGGCTCGTAGCTATTTCACATATGGCTCTGAATCACCCCTGGCTGGAAAGTATCGAGGTGAATGCTATCCGCCATCAGATTGGCCGTTATCGGGTGATTGGTGTTGCCGCGAATGTTGGAATGCCGGTTAAATGTGCGATCCTGCCGTATCCGGTGGAGCTTACGGGGTCTTATGTCAGCCCTTCAGGAGCCCAGTATCTTGTCAGGCCGATTCGTGGAGAGGATGAGCCAGCGCTTGAGGCTTTTTATCATCGTCTTAGTTCTGAAAGCCTGCGCTTGCGTTTTTTTTCGGCGCGGCGAAGGTTTGACCATAATGAGCTTGCTCGCCTTACCCAGATAGATTACGACCGGGAAATGGCTTTTATTGCGACCAGGGATGACGGTATCTATGGCGTGGTTCGTGTATGGATTGACCCGGACGATGTCACTGCCGAGTTTTCTGTGATTGCTGATGATGACTGTCGTGGTGAACGTTTAGGTCATCATCTGATGTCCAGAATTATTGATTATCTGAAAGATCGCGGCGTGTTGCAGATATACGGAACAGTGCTGCCAGAAAACCGTCCAATGCTTAAGCTTGCGGAGCGTCTTGGCTTCAGTATTCATTCTAATACCAGTGACGGTGTTATGGATGTAGCGATGAGGCTGAATCCCGTTGTGCATAGTTGGCAGAGTAAACGGATGTACCCTGTGTAGCGCCTCTGTTATATTCCTTGCTGAACGACCGTTTGCGGAGAAAAACAGCTTTGATACGTGTGCTTGTTGTGGATGATCAGGACCTGGTGAGGTCTGGCATCTGTAGATTGTTGGCGGATGCGGAGCAGGTTGCTGTTGTTGGGGAGGCAGCAAGCGGTGAGGAAGCGATTCAGAAGAGTCGCGACCTCGAGCCTGATGTCGTTCTTATGGATATCAATATGCCAGGCATCGGTGGTCTCGAAGCGACACAGAAAATCCTGCAGCGTCAGCCGGAAATCCAGATTATAGCCCTGACGGTCTATGATGGTGATCCGTACACGTCACGCCTGCTTAAAATGGGCGCGTCTGGCTATCTCACAAAAGGGGCGCATTTCGACGAAATGCTACGTGCCATTATCAAAGTAAATAGTGGTCAGAAGTACATAAGCCCGGACATTGCTCAGAAGATGGCCTTGCGTCCATTTCAGGAAGACTCGGCCTCTCCTTTTGATGATTTATCCGAACGCGAACTACAGATCTCAATCATGGTTGCCAAGGGGCAGCCGGTGAAGACGATCAGCGAGGCTCTTTTCCTGAGCCCTAAGACCGTGAACAGTTATCGCTATCGTATCTTTGAAAAACTTGGCATCGATAAAAACGATGTGCAACTCACTCATCTGGCGCTGCGCCACGGGCTGATTAACTCCAACGAAGTTAACTGATGTCCGGTTTCGATATAAAAGCATTTCTTGGCTCGCTGACGCAGCGGGCCGGCGTTTACCGCATGTACGACGCTGAGTCGTCGCTGTTGTATGTTGGCAAGGCTAAGAACCTCCGCAATCGCGTTTCAAGTTATTTTCGCGCCCGTGGTCTGAATGCCAAAACTATGGCTCTCGTGTCGCGCATAGATCATATTGAAATCACGGTGACGGCGAGTGAGGCTGAAGCGCTGATTCTTGAGCAGACGCTGATCAAGCAGCACCGTCCGCCATACAATATCCTTCTTAAAGACGACAAGTCTTACCCATACCTGCATATCTCAGATCACGAATTTCCCTTGCTGTCGTATGCGCGTGGTCGTCGACGAAAAACGGGTAAGTATTTTGGGCCCTATCCGAATGCGAACGCCGCGCGTGAAGCTCAGGCATATCTGCAGCGACTTTTTTTGCTGCGAAACTGCGAAGACAGTTACTTCAATCATCGGAGTCGGCCGTGCCTGCAGTATGAAATTAAACGCTGCTCGGCTCCCTGTGTCGGGAATATTTCTGCAGATAAATATGGTCAGGAGATTCGCCGGGCAGAGATGTTTCTTACCGGTAAGTCCCGCGACCTGGTGGTCGATCTTCAGCAGGGAATGGAGCACGCGGCTGAAAAATTGGAATTTGAAGAGGCGGCTTCGTTACGTGATCGGGTTGATCTGCTGCGCCGGATTCAGGAGAAGCAATCTGCAGAAAGTGGTGATTCAAACTCTGATGTCTGGGCAATCCTCGATTGGCAGGCAACGCTGTGTATTCATCGCCTGACGATAAGAAACGGCCGGCTGAATAACTCCCAGAATTTTTTTCCTGACAATAAAGCGGGCGAAGAAACGGATGAGGTGTTGGCGTCCTATGTCGAGCAGTTTTACCTTGGTGGGCATGCGCCAGAACGTATGCCG
>JAYNJA010000049.1:14005-14271 GCA_038109705.1 Thalassolituus sp.
CTTATTGCAGATGTGGATAGTGATCTGTTTGCACCGGTGATTGCTGTACTGAAGGAGCAGGGGGTTGGCCTGAAGCATCAGCGTGGAAGTCGTGGGGAGCCCAGGAAATGGCTGGCCAGTGCTCAGGAGAATGCGCGGGCTGGTATTCAATCTGTCCTTTCTGGTCGCCAGGCCGCTCTGAATAAGCTTGAGGCGGTTGCTGAATTGCTGGGTATGGCGGAAGCTCCTAAACGTATTGAGTGTTTCGACATCAGTCATTCGCAGGG
>JAYNJA010000050.1:0-14145 GCA_038109705.1 Thalassolituus sp.
ATCCGTGAAGGTGGCCGTACTGTAGGCGCTGGTGTTGTAGCTAAAATCGTTGAGTAATTAACGACTACGCCAGACCATAAGAAACCGGGCTTATGCCCGGTTTTTTTATGTCTGTCTTCTGTGCGGGGTGGGCTGATTATTTTCTGTTCTGTATTCGTGTTGACATGGCGAGTCAGTATGCCTACAATTCGCGTCCCCTAATATCTGGGGAAACCGCAAGCTCAAGCACATTAACTGGAGTTTGGTATGCAAAACCAACGAATCCGTATCCGTCTGAAGGCGTTCGACCATCGCCTGATCGATACTTCGACTCAGGAAATTGTCGATACGGCTAAGCGCACGGGCGCTCAGGTACGTGGTCCTATCCCACTGCCTACACGTAAAGAGCGTTACACCGTTCTGGTTTCTCCGCACGTTAACAAAGACGCGCGTGACCAGTACGAAATCCGTACGCACAAGCGCATGCTCGACATCGTTGAGCCTACAGAAAAAACTGTAGATGCGCTGATGAAACTTGATCTGGCTGCCGGTGTGGAAGTTCAGATCAGCCTGGGTTAATCCGTAAGGATTTACCATAAGGCTCTGTGTAACGCCCGACCTTTTAACAGGGCGGCCATAGCGGGTATCAGCCCCGTACACGAGAGGAAAACAACATGGCAATTGGTATTGTCGGTAAAAAAGCGGGTATGACCCGTGTATTTACTGAAGAAGGTCAATCTGTTGCTGTTACTGTACTGCAGGTAGCGCCTAACCGCGTTACTCAGGTGAAAACTCCTGAAACTGATGGTTACAGTGCAATTCAGGTTGCATTCGGCGAGAAGAAAGCGTCTCGCGTTTCTAAGCCAGAGGCTGGCCACTTTGCAAAAGCAAATGTGACTGCTGGTCGTGGTCTTATTGAGTTCCGTACTGAAGAAGCATTCGAAGCTGGTCAGGAACTGACTGTCGCTCTGTTTGAAGCAGGCCAGAAAGTTGACGTGACCGGTACTACTAAGGGTAAAGGTTTCCAGGGTGGCGTTAAGCGCTGGAACTTCGCTACTCAGGATGCGACTCACGGTAACTCCCTGTCTCACCGTGCGCCTGGCTCTATTGGCCAGTGTCAGACCCCAGGTCGCGTATGGAAAGGCAAAAAAATGGCGGGCCACATGGGTGCTGAAAAGCAGACTACCCAGATGCTGGAAATTGTTCGCGTTGATGCCGAGAACAACCTGCTGCTGATTAAGGGTGCTGTACCAGGTGCAACTGGTTCCGAAGTAATTGTTAAACCAGCTGTAAAGGCTAAGGGGTAAGCAATGGAACTGAAAACTAATACTGGTGTGGCTGTAGCTGTGTCTGATGCTACATTTGCCCGCGAATTTAACGAAGCTCTGGTTCATCAGATCGTTACTGCTTATCTGGCAGGCGGTCGTCAGGGCACAAAAGCTCAGAAAACCCGTGCTGAAGTTGCTGGTGGTGGTGCTAAGCCATTCCGTCAGAAAGGTACAGGCCGTGCGCGTGCCGGTACTCCGACTTCACCAATCTGGCGTTCAGGTGGTGTTACTTTCGCTGCTAAGCCTCGTAACTACGAGCAGAAAGTAAACAAGAAAATGTATCGCGCTGCGATGCAGTCCATTCTGTCTGAGCTGGTTCGTCAGGAACGTCTGGTTGTTGCAGATGACTTTACCGTTGACACTCACAAGACCAAAGATTTTGTGAAAAAACTGAACGAGCTTGAGCTGAAAAACGTTCTGATCGTGTCTGACGATGTAGATGAGAAACTGTACCTTGCGTCACGCAACGTACCGCACGTTGGTGTAACTGAAGCGACCAATATTGATCCGGTCAGCCTCATTGCATTCGAGAAGATCCTGGTGACTGTGCCTGCCCTTAAGAAACTTGAGGAGACTTACGCATGAACCGTGAACGTATCTACAAGGTGCTGGTAGCTCCTCATATTTCTGAGAAAGCAACCATTCTGGCAGACAAAGCTGGTCAGTACGTGTTCCGCGTAGCGCCAGATGCAACTAAGCCAGAAATTAAGAAAGCTGTTGAAGCTCTGTTCGAAGTGAAAGTTCAGTCCGTACAGACCGTCAACATCAAAGGCAAAACCAAGCGTACTGCTCGTGGCATGGGTAAGCGTAACGATGTGCGTAAAGCATATGTTCGCCTTGCTGCTGGCCAGGACATCGACTTCGCGGACGCGGAATAAGAGGAGCTTAAGTCATGGCATTGGTGAAAACTAAACCGACTTCAGCTGGCCGTCGTCACCTGGTAAAAGTCGTAAACGCTGAACTGCACAAAGGTAAGCCTTTTGCAGGTCTGCTTGAGAAGAAGTCTAAGAGCGGTGGCCGTAACAACAACGGTCGTATCACCACTCGTCACATTGGTGGTGGTCACAAGCAACACTACCGTCTGGTTGACTTCAAGCGTAACAAAGATGGTATCCCAGCGGTTGTTGAGCGTCTGGAATACGATCCGAACCGTAGCGCAAACATCGCTCTGCTGAAGTATGCAGACGGTGAACGTCGTTACATCCTTGCACCAAAAGGTCTGTCCGCTGGTGATGAGGTGATTTCTGGTGAACACGCTCCTATTAAACCAGGTAGCTCTATGCCGCTGCGCAACGTGCCAGTGGGTAGTACTGTTCACAACGTTGAGCTGAAACCAGGTAAAGGCGGCCAGCTGGCTCGTTCTGCTGGCGCTTCTGCTCAGCTGGTTGCCCGTGAAGGTGCGTACTGTACTCTGCGTCTGCGCTCTGGCGAAATGCGTAAAGTGCTGACTGACTGTCGCGCTACTCTGGGTGAAGTTGGTAACTCTGAACACTCACTTCGTGAGCTGGGTAAAGCTGGTGCTTCGCGCTGGCGCGGTGTTCGTCCTACCGTTCGCGGTGTGGTAATGAACCCGGTAGATCACCCACACGGTGGTGGTGAAGGTCGTACTTCTGGTGGTCGTCACCCAGTGACTCCATGGGGTGTGCCGACTAAGGGTTATAAGACTCGTAAGAATAAGCGTACCGACAAGCTGATCGTACGTCGTCGTTCTGCGAAATAATTAGAGAGGATTGAACTGTGCCACGTTCATTGAAAAAAGGTCCATTTATTGACCATCACTTGATGAAAAAGGTAGAGACCGCTCTTGAGGCTAACGACAAACGTCCGATCAAGACCTGGTCCCGCCGTTCCACGATCTTCCCGGATTTCGTGGGACTGACTATCGCCGTTCATAACGGCAAACAACACGTGCCTGTTTTCGTCACCGAAGACATGGTTGGACATAAACTCGGCGAATTCGCTCTGACCCGTACTTATAAAGGTCATGTTGCGGATAAGAAAGCCAAACGTTAATTAGAGGTGAATCATGTCTGAAGTAGCCGCTGTATTACGTGGTGCTCGACTGTCTGCACAGAAAGCTCGCCTGGTGGTTGATTCCATCCGTGGCAAAAACGTTGCTCAAGCCCTGGATATCCTGGCTTTCAGCAACACTAAAGGTGCCGACATCGTTAAGAAAGTGCTGGAGTCTGCTATCGCCAACGCTGAGCACAACAACGGTGCTGATGTTGACGAGCTGCGTGTATCTACTGCGTTCGTTGACGAAGGTATGACTATGAAGCGTATCCGTCCGCGTGCCAAAGGCCGTGCTGACCGTATCTTCAAGCGTACCTGTCACATCACTGTGAAAGTTTCAGAATAAGGAGTTGGTCAGATGGGTCAAAAAGTTCATCCAACCGGTATCCGTTTAGGTATCACTAAAGACCATAACTCGGTCTGGTATGCCGGTAAGGATAAGTACGCCGACAACCTGCTGGCTGACATCGCTGTTCGTTCCCTGATCGAAAAGCGTCTTGAAAAAGCATCAGTGAGCAAGGTCGTTATCGAGCGTCCAGCACAAAACGCCAAAGTTACTATTCACACTGCCCGTCCAGGTATCGTGATTGGTAAGAAAGGCGAAGACGTAGAAGTTCTGCGTAAAGATGTAAGCGATCTGATGGGTATTCCGGTACACATCAACATCGAAGAAGTTCGTAAGCCTGATCTGGATGCCAAACTGGTAGCACAGTCTGTTGCTAACCAGCTCGAGCGTCGTGTGATGTTCCGTCGTGCTATGAAGCGTGCGGTACAGAACGCAATGCGCGGTGGTGCGGAAGGTATCAAGATCCAGGTGAGTGGTCGTCTGGGTGGTGCTGAAATCGCTCGTTCCGAGTGGTACCGCGAAGGTCGTGTTCCACTGCACACTCTGCGTGCAGATATCGACTACGCAACTTACGAAGCACACACTACCTATGGTGTTATTGGCGTGAAAGTCTGGATCTTCAAAGGTGAGATTCTGGGCGGTATCGAAGAAGTTCGTGAGCGCGCTAAGAACCAGGGTAAGAAAAAGACCGGCCGTTCATAAGGGGATTGAGTAATGTTGTTACCAAAACGTACCAAGTTCCGTAAAGTCCAGACCGGCCGTAACCGTGGTCTTGCCATTCGTGGCTCCAAGGTTAGCTTTGGTGAGTACGCACTGAAAGCAACAGGTCGTGGTCGTATGACTTCACGTCAGATCGAGGCAGCGCGTCGTGCGATGACTCGTAAAATTAAACGTGGTGGTAAAATCTGGATCCGCGTTTTCCCTGACAAGCCAATTACCGAGAAGCCTCTTGAGGTTCGTATGGGTAAAGGTAAGGGTAACGTAGAATACTGGGTTTGCCAGATTCAGCCAGGCAAGATCCTGTATGAGATGGAAGGTGTGTCAGAAGAACTGGCACGTGAAGCCTTCTCTCTGGCTGCCGCCAAACTGCCATTTGAAACGGTATTTGTTAAACGGACGGTGCTGTGATGAAAGCAAGTGAACTGAAAGAAAAGTCAGTAGCTGAGCTGCAGTCTCAGCTCGAAGAACTGTTAGGCGAGCAATTCAAGCTGCGCATGAGCAAAGCGACTAACCAGCTGGGTCAGACCCACCTGCTGCGCGAAACTCGTCGTGACATCGCTCGTGTAAAAACCGTGCTGGCTAGTAAGGCAGGTAAATGATCATGACTGATACTACCAAAGCTGTACGCACCCTGACCGGTCGCGTAGTAAGCAACAAGATGGACAAGTCCATCACTGTACAGATCGAACGCTTCGTTAAGCACCCGATCTACAAAAAATTCGTGAAGAAATCCACGAAAGTAATGGCACACGATGCCAATAACGAATGTCAGATTGGTGACACCGTTACAGTAAAAGAGTCGCGTCCACTGTCTAAAAACAAGACCTGGGCGCTGGTAAGTATCGACGAGCGCGCCGCCAAGGTTTAATACCGGGCGCATGTAGTTAGGAGCGAAAAGGCATGATCCAAACGCAATCAATGCTTGACGTTGCCGACAACAGCGGCGCGAAGCGCGTACAGTGCATTAAAGTACTGGGCGGCTCACATCGTCGTTACGCTGGTATCGGTGACCTGATCAAGGTGTCCGTGAAGGAAGCAATTCCACGCGGTAAAGTTAAGAAAGGCCAGGTTATGAATGCAGTTGTTGTACGTACCCGTAAAGGCGTACGTCGTCCAGACGGATCTATCATCCGTTTCGACACCAACTCTGCAGTGCTGCTGAACGCGTCTCTGGCGCCAATCGGCACTCGTATCTTTGGCCCTGTGACTCGTGAACTGCGCTCTGAGCAGTTCATGAAGATCATTTCCCTTGCACCTGAAGTGCTTTAAGGGGAGGGGATTGATATGTTGAAAATTCGCAGAAATGACGAAGTAGTTGTTATCGCTGGTAAAGACAAAGGCAAGCGCGGCAAGGTACAGAAAGTACTGGCTGATGGTCGCCTGATTGTATCCGGCATTAACATGGTGAAAAAACACACCAAACCAAACCCGTACCTGCAGCAGCCAGGCGGCATCGTTGAAAAAGAAGCCAGTATTCAGGTTTCTAACGTTGCTATCTGGAACCCTAAGACTGAGAAAGCTGACCGTGTTGGCTTCAAAGTTGATGGTGAAAGCAAGGTACGTATCTTCAAATCTACTGGCGATCAAGTTGACGCCTGATAGGACTGGATACTGCTATGTCACGTTTAAAAGACCTGTACAAATCTGAAGTAGTAGCCAAGCTGACTGAAGAGTTTGGTTACAAAAACCCGATGGAAGTGCCACGCGTTACCAAAATCACCCTGAACATGGGTGTTGGTGAAGCTCTGGGTGACAAGAAACTGCTGGATAGCGCTGTTTCCGATATGGAACTGATTGCTGGTCAGAAAGTTGTTGTTACTAAAGCACGTAAGTCAGTAGCGGGCTTTAAAGTTCGTGAAGGCTGGCCGATCGGCTGTAAAGTTACCCTGCGTCGTGACCGTATGTGGGAATTCATGGATCGCCTGGTAGATATCTCTCTGCCACGTGTGCGCGACTTCCGTGGTATTAACCCTAAGTCATTCGACGGTCGTGGTAACTACAGCATGGGTGTGAAGGAACAGATCATCTTCCCGGAAATTGAATACGATAAAGTAGACAAGATCCGTGGTATGGATGTCACCATCACTACTACAGCTAAAACAAACGATGAAGGCCGCGCTTTGCTGAAAGCGCTGCAGTTCCCGTTCCGCAACTAAGGAGTGAATCATGGCCAAAATTAGCATGAAGCAGCGCGAGCTGAAGCGTGAAAAACTGGTTGCCAAGTTCGCTGCCAAGCGCGAAGAACTGAAAGCCATCATCAAAAACCCAGCCTCTTCTGACGAAGATCGCTGGAACGCACAACAGGCTCTGCAGCAGCTGCCGCGTGATTCTTCACCGAGCCGCCTGCAGCGTCGTTGTCAGATGACAGGCCGTCCGCACGCTGTTTACCGTAAGTTCAAGCTGTCACGTATTAAACTGCGTGAAGAAGGCATGAAAGGTAACGTGCCAGGTCTGAAAAAAGCTAGTTGGTAAGCAATTCCCAACTCGTGTAGAATGCGCGCCTGATTTCAGGTGCGCATCTCTTTACTCTGCCAAAACCGACTGTTTTACAGGTGAGGTTGGCGGAGTATTGTCGTCTTGGGGGATTCTCCAGGGCCGCAACGCGGGGAGAGGGGCGCTGTACAACCGAGGAAAATACAAATGAGTATGCAAGATACGTTGGCGGATATGTTCACCCGCATTCGTAATGCCCAGCAAGCTGGTCATATGAATGTAAGCATGCCGTCTTCAAAAATCAAAAAGTCAGTAGCTGCGGTTCTTGAAGCCGAAGGTTACATTTCTGGCTTCTCAGTCGATAGTGAGGTTAAGCCTACTATGACTATCGATCTGAAGTACTACGAAGGCAAGCCGGTTATCGAGCGCATCCAGCGCGTTAGCCGTCCTGGTCTGCGTCAGTACCGTGGTGCTGCCGATCTGCCAAAAGTTGAAGCAGGTCTGGGCGTAGCAATCGTTTCCACTTCTAAAGGCGTAATGACTGACCGCGCTGCCCGTGCTGCGGGTGTAGGCGGCGAAGTCATCGCGACTGTATTCTAAGGAGTAGACGATGTCTCGCGTAGCAAAAGCTCCTGTCGCAATCCCAGCTGGCGTTGAAGTCAAGCTGGCTGACGACAAGATCACCGTAAAAGGTAAGCAGGGTGAACTTGCTCTGGATATCCATTCTTCTGTGGCAATCAGCCAGGAAGAAAGCGTCCTGACGTTCGCTCCAAAGAATGCTGACAAGCAGTCAAACGCTCTGGCCGGTACTTTCCGTGCCCTGGTAAACAATATGGTTACTGGTGTTAGCGTTGGTTTTGAAAAGAAACTGCTGCTGCAGGGTGTTGGTTACCGTGCTAAATCTGCTGGTAACGTTCTCAACCTGTCTCTGGGTTTTTCCCACCCGGTTGATTACACACTGCCAGAAGGCGTAACTGTTGAAACTCCAAGCCAGACTGAAGTCGTTATCAAAGGTATCGACAAGCAGAAGGTTGGTCAGGTTGCTGCCGAAATCCGTGGCTATCGTCCACCAGAGCCTTATATAGGTAAGGGTGTTCGTTATGCTGATGAAAATGTGCGTCGTAAAGAAGCCAAGAAAAAGTAAGGGCTAGGCCATGAATGAGAAGAAAAAAGCTCGTCTGCGCCGTGCCGCGAAAACACGGTCTCACATCCGTGAAAAAGGCGCGGTACGTCTGTGCGTACACCGCACACCAAGACACATCTACGCTCAGGTCATTGCCGCTAACGGCGCAACCGTTCTGGCAACTGCTTCTACTGTAGAAGCTGATCTGCGTAGCGAAATTACTGGTAACGTTTCTGCAGCTACCAAAGTTGGTCAACTGATCGCTGAGCGCGCTAAAGCCGCTGGCGTGACCAAAGTAGCTTTCGACCGTTCTGGTTTCAAATACCATGGTCGTGTTAAAGCTCTGGCTGACGCGGCTCGTGAAAGCGGCCTTGAGTTCTAAGGGGTAAGATCATGGCGAATAACGAACGTAACAACGAACGTAACGAAAGTGAACTGCAGGAAAAGCTGGTTCAGGTGAACCGCGTAGCCAAAGTAGTTAAAGGTGGTCGTATCTTCGCTTTCACAGCTCTGACTGTGGTAGGTGATGGCAACGGTCGCGTTGGCTTTGGTCGTGGTAAGAGCCGTGAGGTTCCAACTGCAATCCAGAAAGCGATGGAACAGGCTAAGCGCAACATGATTGATGTGCAGCTGGACGGTTCTACTCTGCAGTACCCAGTGAAATCAGTTCACTCTGGTTCACGCATCTTCATGCAGCCAGCTTCAGAAGGTACCGGTATTATCGCCGGTGGTGCAATGCGCGCCGTTCTGGAAATGGTTGGTGTTAAGAACGTACTGGCTAAGTGCTACGGCTCTACCAACCCAGTGAACGTTGTCCGTGCGACTTTTAACGGTCTGGCACAGATGAAGTCACCTGAGCAGGTAGCAGCGAAGCGCGGCAAGTCTGTAGAAGACATCCTGGGGTAATCTGACATGGCTAAGAAAACCGTAAAAGTTACCCAGACCCGCAGTACTATTGGCAAGCTGCCAAAGCACCGCGAGACCATGAAAGGTCTGGGCCTGCGTCGCATTGGTCACACTGTTGAGCTGGAAGATACTCCTTCTGTGCGTGGCATGATCAATCAAGTTCAATACATGGTTAAGGTAGAAGGGGAGTAATATGCGTCTCAACGAATTGAGCCCGGCTCCTGGTTCTAAGCCTGTCGCTAAGCGTGTTGGCCGTGGTATCGGCTCTGGTCTGGGTAAGACTGGTGGTCGTGGTCACAAGGGTCAGAAGTCACGTTCTGGCGGTAAAGTTGCTCCAGGCTTCGAAGGCGGTCAGATGCCTATCCACCGTCGTCTGCCAAAGTTTGGTTTTACTTCTCGTAAAGCCCAGTACGTTGCTGAGATTCGTCTCAACGAACTGACTCTGGTTGAGGGTGACACTGTAGATCTGGCAGCACTGAAAGCTGCAGACGTAATCGGCGAGAAGATTAAAGAAGCTCGTGTGATTCTGTCTGGCGAAATCAGCAAGGCAGTGACTGTAAAAGGTCTGAAGTGCACTAAAGGTGCTAAAGCTGCTATCGAAGCAGCAGGTGGTAAGGTCGAAGACTAATGGCTAAGCAAGGCTCACTCCCAGCAGGGATGCAGAATGGATTGGGCGAGCTCTGGGCTCGCATCCGTTTTGTGATTCTGGCAATTATTGTATATCGCATTGGTACCCACATTCCGGTACCAGGGATTAACCCAGTTGCCCTTGAGCGACTGTTTGACCAGAACCAGGGTACTATCCTGGAGATGTTCAACATGTTCTCGGGTGGCGCACTGGAGCGCATGAGTATTCTTGCGCTGGGCATCATGCCTTACATCTCTGCGTCGATTATCATGCAGTTGCTGACGGCAGTGAGTCCGCAGCTAGAACAGCTGAAGAAAGAAGGTGAGGCGGGGCGTCGCAAGATTACCCAGTACACCCGTTACGGCACAGTGTTGCTGGCGACCGTACAGGCATTCGGTGTATCCGTAGGTCTGGCTGGCCAGGGTGGTCTTACTTTCTCAAGTGGCTTCGAGTTCTACATCGCAGCGGTACCTTCTCTGGTAGCGGGTGCTGTATTCATGATGTGGCTCGGTGAGCAGGTTACCGAGCGCGGTATCGGCAACGGGATTTCGATCCTGATTTTTGCTGGTATCGTTGCGGGCCTGCCGGCTGCGCTGGCGCAGGCGTTCGAATCTGCCCGTACGGGTGAGGTGAACATCATTCTGTTGCTGGGTATCGCTGTTCTGGCTGTTGCTGTGATTGCGTTTGTCGTGTTCGTAGAACGCGGTCAGCGTCGCATCACAATCAACTATGCCAAGCGTCAGCAGGGCCGTCAGGTGTTTGCTGCGCAGACAAGTCATCTTCCACTGAAACTGAACATGGCAGGTGTTATTCCTGCGATCTTCGCTTCGTCTCTGCTGCTGTTCCCTGCGTCGCTGGGTCAGTGGTTTGGTCAAGGTGAGGGTATGGAGTGGCTGCAGACCGTAAGCCTTGCGCTTGGGCCGAGTCAGCCGCTTTATCTGGTGCTGTTTGCTGCCGGTATCATCTTCTTCTGCTACTTCTACACGGCGTTGATGTTCAACCCGCGCGATGTTGCAGAAAACCTGAAGAAGTCCGGTGCATTCATTCCTGGTATCCGTCCGGGCATTCAGACTGCAAATTACATTGATACCGTACTGGGTCGTCTGACGCTGTTTGGTTCACTGTATATCACTGCAGTGTGTCTGTTGCCTCAGCTGCTGGTGATTGGTGCTGATGTGCCTTTCTACTTCGGCGGTACATCATTGCTCATCGTGGTAGTGGTAGTGATGGATTTCATGGCCCAGGTTCAGTCGCATCTGATGTCGCATCAGTATGAATCGCTGATGAAGAAATCTAATTTACATCAATACGGTACCCGCCGCTAAGGCGGAGACCGGATACAGGAGAACGTCATGAAAGTACGTGCATCTGTAAAGAAAATCTGCCGTGAATGCAAAATCATTCGCCGTAACGGCAGCGTGCGTGTGATCTGTACAGATCCAAAGCACAAACAACGTCAGGGTTAATTCCCTGGTAAACACGGGTGGTGAACCAGGTTGCTTGCTTTTTATGCAAGTAACCTGTAGTATTCGCCGCCCTTTCATTAAGTAAGTGTAACGGAGTTAGACATGGCCCGTATTGCCGGTGTCAACATTCCTGACAACAAGCATGCAGTCATTTCTCTGACCTATGTCTATGGCATTGGTAAGACTACTGCGAAGCAGATCTGTGCCTCTACTGGCATCGCTGAAGACACCAAAATTGGTGATCTGAACGAAGATCAGCTCGATGTTGTTCGTAACGAAGTTGGTAAGTACACAGTTGAAGGTGATCTGCGTCGTGAGACTCAGATGAACATCAAACGACTGATGGATATGGGTTGCTTCCGTGGTATCCGCCACCGTCGCAGTCTGCCACTTCGTGGTCAGCGTACTAAAACTAATGCTCGTACCCGTAAGGGTCCGCGCAAGCCGATCCGCAAGTAATCCTCGGATTACTTCGGTTCAGCTCTTTTAGTGTAGCTGCATTCGACTTGTTGCAGTGTTGATATTAAAAGCAGGATTTAAAAATGGCTAAGCCACAAAGATCTACGAAGAAAAAGGTTAAAAAGACGGTTGTCGATGGCATTGCGCACATCCACGCCTCTTTTAACAACACCATCGTAACCATCACCGACCGTCAGGGTAACGCTCTTTCTTGGGCTACTGCGGGTGGTTCTGGTTTCCGTGGTTCCCGTAAAAGCACTCCTTTCGCAGCTCAGGTTGCCGCGGAGCGCGCTGGCGAAGCAGCCAAAGAGTACGGTCTGAAAAATCTGGACGTTGAGGTTAAAGGCCCAGGTCCAGGTCGTGAATCAGCAGTCCGCGCTCTGAACGCATGTGGATACAAGATCACTAACATCACTGATGTTACTCCGATCCCACATAACGGCTGTCGTCCACCTAAGAAGCGTCGCGTATAAGGAGGCTCAATAATGGCACGTTATATTGGTCCTAAGTGTAAACTTGCTCGTCGTGAAGGAACTGACCTGTTCCTGAAAAGCGGTGCTCGTGCGCTGGACACAAAATGTAAATTAGAAACCAAGCCTGGCGTTCATGGCGCTGGTCGTGGTCGTCTGTCAGATTACGGTCTGCAGCTGCGTGAAAAGCAGAAAGTCCGTCGTCTGTACGGCATCCTGGAAAAGCAATTCCGTGCATATTACACAGAAGCTGCTCGTCGTAAGGGTGCTACCGGTGAAAACCTTCTCCAACTGCTGGAATCCCGTCTGGATAACGTTGTTTACCGTATGGGTTTTGGTTCTACTCGCGCAGAATCCCGTCAGCTGGTATCTCACAAGGCTATCATCGTAAACGGTAAGTCAGTGAACATCCCTTCTTACCAGGTTAAGAGCGGTGATGTAGTAGCTGTCCGTGAGAAGTCAAAGTCTCAGGATCGCATCAAGACTGCACTCGAACTGGCTGGTCAGCGTGCTGACTGTGGCTGGATCGATGTTAATGCAAGCAAGATGGAAGGAACTTTCAAAGCAGTTCCTGAGCGTGCTGATCTCCCAGCAGAGATCAACGAAAACCTCATCGTGGAACTTTACTCTAAGTAATAGAGGAATTAAGGGGCAGCTATGCAGCGTGCAGTTAATGAATTTTTGACACCTCGTAATATCCAGGTGGACGAAGTATCCGGTACCCACGCCAAGGTAACACTTGAGCCGCTGGAACGTGGTTTTGGTCACACTTTGGGTAACGCTCTGCGTCGTATTCTGCTGTCGTCTATGCCAGGCGCAGCAATCATCGAATGCGAAATCGAAGGTGTACTCCATGAGTACAGCGCTATCGACGGCGTTCAGGAAGATGTAATTGAAATCCTGCTGAACCTGAAGGGTGTTGCGGTCAAATTGCATGAGCGCGACGAAGCGACTCTGACGCTGGCGAAATCCGGCGCTGGTGTTGTGACGGCTGCCGATATTCAACTGGATCATGGTGTTGAAGTTGCTAACCCAGATCACGTCATTGCTCACCTGGGCGAAGGCGCTGAACTGAAAATGACCCTGAAGGTTGCTTCTGGTCGTGGTTACGAGACTGTAGAGTCACGCAACCAGAGCGACGAAGAAACCAAGGCGATTGGCAAACTTCAGCTTGATGCGACTTACAGCCCGGTTAAACGTGTTTCTTACAGCGTAGAAAGCGCTCGTGTAGAGCAGCGTACTGACCTGGATAAGCTGATCATCGACATCGAGTCTAACGGTACTATTGATCCGGAAGAAGCTATCCGTCGTTCCGCGACCATCCTGCAGCAGCAGCTGGCTATCTTCGTTAACCTGGAAAACGACGAAATCGTTGAACAGGTTCGTGAAGAAGAAGAGATCGATCCGATTCTCCTGCGTCCAGTGGACGACCTGGAGCTGACCGTTCGTTCTGCCAACTGCCTGAAAGCAGAAAACATCTACTACATCGGTGATCTGATCCAGCGCACAGAAGTTGAGCTGCTGAAGACACCTAACTTGGGTAAGAAGTCTTTGACTGAAATCAAAGACGTTCTCGCATCACGCGGACTGTCGTTGGGTATGCACCTGGAGAACTGGCCACCTGCCAGCCTCCGCAACGACGACAAAGTTCTTGCGTAAGTAGTGAAGGAATAAAACCATGCGTCATCGTAAAAGTGGTCGTCACTTCAATCGTACCAGCGCACACCGTCAAGCCATGTTCAAGAACATGGCGGTGAGCCTGATCGAGCATGAAATCATCAAGACTACTGTGCCTAAGGCGAAAGAGCTGCGTCGTGTAGCTGAGCCACTGATCACCCTCGCAAAGGTTGATTCAGTTGCTAACCGTCGTCTGGCCTTTGCTCGTACTCGTAGCAAAGAAGCAGTAGGTAAACTGTTCACTGATCTGGGTCCTCGTTACCAGAGCCGTCCAGGTGGCTACATTCGTATTCTGAAATGTGGCTTCCGTGCCGGTGACAACGCGCCAATGGCGTTCGTTGAACTGGTTGACCGTCCAGTTGCTACTGCAGCTGAAGACGTAGTCAGCGAAGACTGATACAGATTATCTGATCAGACGAAAAAACCCGCTTCGGCGGGTTTTTTTTGTGCCTTTAAGAAACAGACGGCCGACCTTGACTATAACGCGGCTGTATAATTCTGAACACTACTCCGGTTGTTACTTTGGTAACTAATACTTTTCTGCTTCTCACATCATAGTGACCCTGCCATTTACGGCGCATTCTCACCTCGTAATGA